>NZ_JBHULB010000083.1:0-221874 GCF_042684265.1 Croceitalea marina
GAATCAATGAGGAAAAAAATTAAAAATAAACGTTAACTTCAGCACCAAAATGAGTCGATCTCGTGCACTTGATTTGCACTGCTCAGTTTAATCCGCCGCAGGTGGTATACATTGACCGCCCTATCCAGCAAAGAACAAGGTTTAACTTCTAATTGCAAATACACTCAATAATAATGATTTCAATAACTACCTTCAACGCAAACAATTTCTTCCTTAGATACAAGTTTTCAAAAAATCTGCCTAATTCTAAATCAAAAGACTCCTTGATTGAAGCGGGAGAAGTGATTGGCTATCTTCCAGGAATAGCATTTGGGAAATATACCAAAAACTTCATTGTATGGGACTCAAAAAGAAGGAATTTAGCATCGGAAGCTTTAAAAGCTCCCGATGATAAGTTTCCTGATATAATCTGTTTTCAAGAAGTAGAAAACATTGAAGCAATCAGGATATTAAATCAGAGATATTTCAACAATGAATATCAATATTCAATGTTGATTGATTCATATGATCCAAGAAATATTGATGTTGGAATCCTATCAAAATTTCCCATTAACTCGATGAAGAGCCACATTGATGATTTCAATGATGCGGGAGACCGAATCTTTAGCAGAGATTGTCTAGAAGTAGAATTGCAAATCAAAAACGAACCTCTCTATTTGTTTCTAAATCACTTCAAATCAAAATTGGTGAAAAGGGATAAGGATGATACAGACGAAAAGTATAAAAATAAGTTACTTAAAAGCCATACTAGAAGACTTAATCAGGCTGCCGAAGTGGCAAAGATTATCAAAGAAAAATTTAAAGGGTCCTATAATACCGCTTTATTCGCTGTAATTGGTGATTTCAATGATACACCTTTCAGTCCGTGGTTGAAACCTTTAATGGATTCTCCACATTTAATCGATGTCATTTCAAGGCATCTACCTTACGAAAGTCGCTGGACATACTATTGGAAATCTAGGAGTAGAGTTTCTCAAATAGATTATTTCTTGGTTTCAAAAGAATTAAACAAAAGAATTGAAAAAGCTATTGAAGTTGATGATTCCTTTACTCCTTACATAGAAAGAAGGGGTATTGGTTTTCGAAAAATGAACGCAGCAGGTGATAATACACTGCCTGCGGAAGTCAATTATATGGCATACGAAACAGATGAAGTAACGGCAGAAAATGATGATGCTCCTGCAACCCAAAAGCAGACTTTTAGATTTCCACGGTTTGAGGAAGTACTTGCGAATCCCAAGAATAACATCTCAGATCATTGTCCAGTAAAAATCTGGTTTAAACAAAACTGATTCCAACCCAAATGAAAAAATCGATTCTCACATTATTGGTTCTATTCTCATTTCAAATTGCAACTAGTCAGGAAAAAGAGGAACAAAAACAAAAGGAACAAAAAGTCATTAGAGAAGAAAATGGATCTGTTGTTTTAAAGTCTTATCAAAATGTAACCGTTGACACCAAAAAGGAGGAGAAAAAAAAGGAAGAAAAAACAAGTTCAGAAACCCCATTTGGAATACCGTTGGAAGTAAAAGTTACATTGCCTGATAGTCTAATCCTGACTGAAAAACCTTTTTATTTAAGGACGCTTAAAAAGGAATACTCCAAAGAATACTTTAAAGAAGGTTCTCCTTTACAAATTTTTAGCAATTCAAGAAACAAGAATCCAGAACATTTCTTAGAAAAAGACGAGACCCAACTATCCTTTGAAAAGAATAAGGACAAAAGTTTTTCGGTATACGTTCCTTCACTTAGAGCCAACAAACTATATTTTCTTGAAACTAAAACTATCTCAGAAATAGTAAAAGTATTCATCTTAATTAAACAAGAAGGGGCACCTAATTATGAGTGTCCAAAGAAATGGATGGTGCTTCTTAAAAGGCTTAATGATAAAATCCTTGCAAAACCAGAAAAATTTAATGGTCAAAGCATATATTTTTTCCCAACTAAAAAGGAATTAGAGGAGTTTAGAGCAAAATTAAAATCAGAAAATCTAACTAAAGAGAATCTATTTGACCAACCAGAAGATGCCATAATTGAACTCGCGATTGAAACATTCCCTATTTTAAACTGTTCCAATCCTAAACTTGATTGTCCTGATTTCAGTAAGTCAAAAATATTACGCTTTATTGAATGGGTGCTTGACCCGAAGAAACAAGAGTTTACAAATGATGACACTTGGGTTTTTGGGGATTTTGGCCAGGAGGCATATGGTATAGGCCTGTATCTAGATTATGAGAATGTCTACGAGTTTTATGAAAAACATTTATCATCAAAGTTAGAGGTGCTAGATAATAATAGAGGAGATGAAATTACAATGATAGTAGAAAGAGAGTTTGAAAAGCAAATTAAGAGATATAATGAATTAAATGAAATACCACCAAACTACCCTTTTATAAAGCCTGGTACGAATGATGAAATTAATCCAAACCTTTTTAAAGATTTTTCAACTTATCCGGCAAAATTCGAAACCTCTTTTATCAACTCAATTACCCTTGACTTTGGTTTATCAACTTTTTTTACTAGGTCCCATAGAAGATATGGACTTTAAAGGGGCACTCTTTTTGGGGGCAAACGTGGCACTGGAGCCAGTTAACAAAAATGTTCCTATGGCACTGTCCGATTTAAGTTGTAAGCAACGGTTGGCGTTTCATACGGGAATAACCATTACTTCCTTGGAGGAATCTAACAAGAGAGAAGATTTCTTTAATAGAGTTTCGTGGATGATTGGAGGTAGTTATAAAGCTTTTACTCAGGCCACCCGATTGAATACCGGAGTAATACTTTATAACAAAATCGATGCTATTAGCGGGGACAAATCTTTGGGTTTTGCACCCTACTTTGGTCTTTCCATAGATTTGGAAATTGGCAAATGGATACAAAAATCAATCCCTTCAATCGGTGGTAACTTCAAAAATTAACAAAATGAGGAAAATCACTTTTCTAATGATACTAAGTTTAGTCTACGGGTGTGAAAATCCTGAAGATTTTAACCCTTCTAACTTAATTGACGTTATGGATATACAAGTTAGAAATGACAACACACCAGCTGATGGCATTTCTAGAATAACCGTTGTTGCTTCTTTTGATGAAGAGTTTTCTACTGAGGATGACCAAAAAATAGATTTTGTAGTCTTTAAGGATAGTTTGGAAAGCAGTAGTCAAAATTTGGTTTTCACATCGGTAAATGGTATTGAACAACGAATTTCAGAACTATTCGTTGTACATAATAAGCAGGAAAGACTTCAAGTAAAGGCAACAGCATCAGTAAACGGAGCTCAGTTCTCCAAAACTGTCGATGTGAACTTTGAAAATGCATATCCTGAAGCCATAAATGTCTTCACAGACTCCTTAACAATCAATCCAAACTCCTTTAATCAGATTAAAATAACTACGGAGCTTTCTAGGTCAGTTGGCATGGTAAATTCGGGCATAAAAGCAGAGACTCATGTTGTGGACACATTGGGAAATACCTTGGGTTTATTTAATAATTATCAAAACACATTATTTACCAGAGATTCTGGCAGAATAGAAAATAGGTTCTCATTGGGTAATGAGAGTTATTTGGGCAAATTACTTATTGTGGCCAAAACAGAAACTCCAGCAGGCGAATTAAGAGATACTACTATAATATTTTCAAAAAATAACTAAATCATGGAGTCAAAAGAATTTAGAAAAAAAATAAAGGAAATACCAACTGCAGAATTGTACTCAGAAATTGAAGTTTTATTGGCAAATAATGGATTGGAAAATGTAAGGATTAATGGGTTCTCTGTTCAGTCTGAATTTAATTTAACAGACAAGATTGAATGCGAAAATGATGAAGGCCGCTATGTATGTAGAGTGGAAAATGGAAAATTAGTATGTAAGTGCCTGGGAAGGAAAAGTGGAAGTAACTAATTAATGGATAACAAGAAAAATATCAACTATGACATCGAAAGAATTTAGAGAAAAGGTAAAAGCAGCTTCTACTGATGAATTATACTTTAAAGTAGAAGAATTGTTATCGAAGTATGGGTTGGAAAATGTTAAACTTCGAGGTTTGTCCATTTCACCAAATTTTGAAATTGCAGATCAACAACAATGTATTCAGAATGGAGGAAGATGGATATGCAGAACTTACCCTAACGGTATCATCAGATGCAAATGCGTTGTTTAGATTTAAAATTTAAGTCACCTATTCGGTGAGTATTTTTTTTGAAAAGTTCGGAAAACCCTTGCTTATTGGGCTTTTAAAAGATGGGTTCTAGTCCCTCCGGCTCCACTTCACTCAAAAATACGTGGCATATCGG
Organism: Croceitalea marina; assembly: GCF_042684265.1. Classification (NCBI taxonomy): domain Bacteria; kingdom Pseudomonadati; phylum Bacteroidota; class Flavobacteriia; order Flavobacteriales; family Flavobacteriaceae; genus Croceitalea; species Croceitalea marina. The sequence goes on from NZ_JBHULB010000083.1 coordinate 4,290, forward strand.
CTATATAAAATTCCAAGCTTGCTTGAGTATTTTATTAAAAGTCAAGATGCCCATCGTCAATGCGATGGGTATTTTTATTTGCAAGAATGCGAGTTTCAGAGAACAACGAAGTTATTCTCCCCGACTCCACTTTTAATGCACCATTCTAAGTCATTAAACCTGTAAATTATTAATTAACAGATTTCTTAATTTTATTGATATCCTATGGAAACTGTCTACATTTATTCTGTATTTAAATCTTAAGAAAATAAATTACTTGGATTTAAAATCCAAAAAGTAACTCCACATAGCCATACGATGTATTAAATCAATCGTAAAACTTCAAGTGATTCTGAAATAAACCATTTAAGTAAATTAATAATTAGTTAGTCTTTTCAATTTCCAGACATCATTAAAAACAATCAGATAGCAAAAGTGATAAAAGGCGTAAATAATCCTAAGAGGAAATCTTTAAAAATTATCCTGTTTAATAGCATTTATTTTCTCTATCTCCCTAATCATCTAAAAATTTAGAGACGAAACCTGCATTTCAATTTTCACAGAAATATGTACAAATGACTATTTGACAATTTTGAGATTTTATTACTTAATTGCTTAGAAATAATATCCACATAAAGCTTACCCTTTCATCGATTATACTGTATTTGACAACACTTTATCGACAAAATACAACATAATATTTTAATATATAGTCAATCTATATATGTTTGAATATTCTTACATCATATATAGTTTAAATATTATAAAATGTGTTTTATTTTATCTAAAAAAAGTAGAATTTTCTTTATTGCAATTTTCTTTATCTTACTAAATCAGACATGGGCCCAGAACTGTTCAGTAAATGCCGGTGTAGCTGAAACCATTTGTGAAAATACATCGTTTAATTTATCTGGGGCAGCTACAGGTCTAATACAATCAAGCCCAATTTGGTCGCAAGTAGGCGGCCCATCAGCCATTATTGATGACCCTTCGGATTTGAACACTACTATTACCGGATTAATTGGCGGTAATGACTATACCTTTCGTTTGTCAGTAACATGTACAGACGGTAGCGACCAATTTCAAGATATTGTGATTTCAGTTGAACCTATCACAATAGCAGATGCAGGTGTTGATATGGCGTCGTGTCCTAATAATACAGGAAATGTCTCTATATCTGGAAATACACCTCTTAATCCTGGTGAAACAGGGCTTTGGAGCATTGATGGAGAAAATAATGCCGGAGTGGTAATCAACTTTCCGAATTCGGCAACTTCTACAATTACATTACCAGAAGACAGTGCAGGAGTCACTACCTTAAGATGGACCATAACCGGACCTGATTATGCCGTAGGGCAGGACTGCGAATCATTTGACACTATAACCATCACCAATTATGGTGGAGAACAGCCGGTGACTGCTGGTGCGGACCAAACCTTGGATAACTGCTATACAGTCTTTCAATCTACTAATTTAAACGGAAGCTTTGGTGGAAATGGGATTGGAGGTCAACAAGGCACTTGGTCTTTTGTAAGTGGCCCTAGCACACCAAATATTGCGGATGTAAACAACAACCAATCGAATGTTACCAATCTTATCGAAGGTACTTATGTTTTTAGGTGGACTGTCGAAGGACCTTGCGCATCTGGTCAAGATACAGTTACCATTACAGTTGGTGAAGCCACTCAAGATATAACTAATGCCAGTACTGAAAATAATGTCATTAGATTTTGTGACCCAACAATAACAAGTGCCACTCTTAATGGCTCTCAGCCTCAATATTCGGGCGAAACCGTAGAATGGACGCAGACCTCCGGGCCTACAGCAAGTATTTTAAACCCTACCAATAGTACTACACAGGTTTCCGGGTTGGATGGAAGCAGTACCTATCAGTTTACCTATACTATTACCAATGCAACTACAGGATGTGAAGATTCTGCAAGCACGACTATACGATATTCGACAAACCCAATTACGATAACTGCAAATAGCGGAAATGACATCATTGCCGCATGTGGTCAAACTGAGGTTGACATTCCATTTACTACGACTGGCAATGGTGGCAATACCTATGCTATTGTTAATGGTCCTTCAGGCTCTTCATTAATTGATTCCAATAATTTTCAAAATACTGGAAGTTCACCACTCTCAATTGATTTTGATGTAGAAGGCACATATACCGTCTTACTAAGAAGAGCGGTTGGTGGATCGGTACAAACAGGTTGTAATGTTGCGACCGATGCCATCAATGTTACCATTTCTCTTACTCCAACAAACGCAAATGCAGGCACACCTCAAATATTAGCCTGTAATGTAACCAACACCTCACTAACAGGAAATACAGTCTCAATCGGTCAGTCTTTATGGTCACAAATAAGTGGACCAAATATTGCTACCTTAAATAACCCTTATGAGCAAACCACAGGGGTTTCAAACTTAATCCCAGGTATTTATGAATTTCAATATAGTATTTCAGGAGGAAACGTTTGCTCACCATCAGCTGAGTCATTGGTAACCGTTGAGGTTTCTTCAGATGCACCTATCGTAGTTGATGCGGGTCCTGACCAAAGCATGGTGTGTTTTGAGGCTCCTATCTTTATGATAGGTGATGTGCCAACAGCAAATCTGCAGGGAACATGGTCAGTAGATAGTGCTCCTTTAGGTACTACTATAATCTTTGAAGATGAGAACGACCCTAACACTATGGTTTCTGGCTTAGACATTGCCAATGAGACCTATGTATTACGCTGGACCATAGAAAATCCCAACGATATTACATGTCCTGCACCAGGTAGTGATACCGTCACTATAACGACCGGCGGAACTCAGGGTCCTTCACTATCGGATGCCGGACCAGATCAGTGCTTACCTGTTGGAACAACTTCTGTGACCCTCTCAGCTAACTCACCTCAAGCAGGTGAAACTGGTCTATGGACAGCTTTTCCATCTACTGGAATTTCATTCAATGATGCCACACAATTTAATACATCAGCAAATATTTCAATAGAACAGAGCTATATACTTACCTGGACAATTTCTAAGACGGGTTGCCAATCAACTTTTGATGAGGTAGAGATTACAATTGGCACCATTGCTTCTGCCGATGCTGGGCCCGATCAATCGGCATGTTCAGACACATTTACCATGGCGGCAACGAGTTCAACTGGTACCGGTCGTTGGACACAGGTAAGCGGGCCCGGCGGTTTTACCATTGATAATGATACCAGTACATCCGCGCAATTTACCTTTACTTTTTCAGGCCAATATATTTTTGAATGGACTGTAAATAATGGTTCATGCTCAACAGATTCAGATCAAGTTATTCTTAATGTAGGTATTCCTCCCACTATAGCAACTGTAGGGACAGATCAAACAATTTGTAATGCAACCAACGCCATTTTATCTGGTAACGGCTTTGATTCAAACATTGAAACCGGTTTTTGGACACTTCTCTCCGGTGCTCCAAACACGCCAATCATAGCAGATGTAAATAATCCTAATACCAATGTTACCAATCTGGTTGCAGGATCCTATATCTTTAGATGGACAATAGTTGGAGATTCAAACTGTCCCAGTTCTTTTGCTGATTTAAATATCGATGTTTTTGTTCCTGCTGATGCAGGTCCGGACCTTAACTTTTGCGAGACCACAAACTTTTTATTGGAAGCGACTTTTGGTTCAACAGGAACTTGGACCCAAACACCAAACGGAGCTCCGGCGGCTACTATTACACAAAACCCGGTAAACAGTAATGTTGCAGAAGTATCAATTACTCCCGGCAACACGTATATCTTCAGATTTACCACCGATTATGGAGCCTCATGTGGATCAACTTTTGATGAGGTGACCGTTATTTCTAGTACTTCCCCATCAGTAGACCCCAATGCGGGCCCCGACCAAATTTTGTGTCAAGGAGATTTAGTGGTACCAAATCAGACAACTTTGGCTGGCAATACCCCTCCTGGGGATGTTACCAATGCCGAATGGCGCTTTGCCGAACAACCTTCTGGAAGCGTGGCAACAATAGATTTGCCCAATAACCCTTCCTCAACGTTATCAAATCTTTCTGTACCAGGCATTTATATCTTGGAGTGGAATTTCGAATCAGGAAGCTGTTCCAATACCGCAGATGTTGTTCGAATAGAAGTTTTTGAGGCTCCTTCAACGGCTGATGCAGGTGCTGATCAATCGAATGCATGCCAATTGGATGTTCAAATGAACGCGGTAGATCCTTTGGTCGGTATAGGCACTTGGTCCTTTTCAGTTGATCCATCCGGAGGGAGTGCTGTTATTGACAGTCCTAACTCACCGACTACAACACTTTCAAACATTACTACTTTAGGGACTTATGAACTGACTTGGACCGTAACGAACGGAACATCATTTTTTTCACCATCAGTTTGCTCGCCATCAACCGACACGGTTAGCATTACTTTTACAGATGACCCACCATCAACAGCTAATGCAGGGCCTGACCAAGAGTTTTGTGATGCAACACAAACCAACTTAAACGCCGTGGCATTGACTATTGGTACGGGTACTTGGTCGCAGACCGCAGGACCAGGTGTAACGGATCCAGGTACAGTTGCCAATATTACCTCGCCCAATAATCCGAATTCCTTAGTATTGAATTTAGAGCCTGGGGTTTACGAATTTACATGGACAGCTTTAAATGGTGGTTGTACGTTAACCGATGAAATGGAAGTAGAGATAATTAGCCAACCTGTTGCGGCTGAAGCCGGCCCAGATCAAAGTTTACAACAATTTTCAACCTTGACTTTAGGGGCAACACCTCCGACTTTTGGAAATGGAATTTGGTCACAGCTTTCAGGTCCTACAACCGTGTCATTCATTGATGATACTGATCCAACAACAGATGTTATTGGCACCAATGTAGGAACCTATGAGTTTCAATGGACTGTTTCTAACGGTATTTGTTCAGATGTAAGTGATACCGTCACGGTTATTATTGATGGTTTAGCAGATTTAGAATTAACCAAAACAGTCAGTCCAAATACTGTTAATCCAGGCGATACCGTGACATTTACTATTTCAATTTTCAATAATGATATTTCAGCAGGTTCCGATGCCGCAGGCGTATCTATTAGAGATGTTATTCCTAATGGATACACATTAGTTTTAGGAACTGTTAGCAATGATGGAGTATACAACTCAGGAAACTTCACTATAGATTGGTCAAATCTTTCAATTATCAATGGCAGTACATTAGATCTCACTTTTGATGCTATAGTAAATGCGACTGGAGATTATGACAACACGGCAGAAATTACGGGAAGTAATGAGTTTGATCCTGACTCAGCACCAAACAATGATATTTCGACTGAAGACGATCAAGACAATGTTTCTGTTACCATTCAATCGGCCGACCTGAGCATGAACAAAACTGTTAGCCCCTCTACGGCAAGTGTTGGCGAGACTGTGACCTTCTCATTGGAGGTAGTCAATGCAGGTACCGACAATGCGACGGGGGTGAGTATTCAAGATATTGTGCCTTCGGGGTACAACATCACCACAATCAACGATGGTGGGGTACAATCGGGTAATACCATCACCTGGTCGGGGCTTTCCGTTACAAACGGGGGGTCCACAACGGTGACCTTCACTGCTACCCTGAACCCACCAACAGGAGTCACAAACGAATACCTGAACACCGCACAGGTGATAGCCAGTGACCAAAACGACCCTGATAGCGACCCGAACAATGACAATGGAGACCAAAGCGAAGATGACGAGGACAGCGCCCAAGTGACTTTAGAACAAGTGGACCTTCAACTGGGCATCAATAATTCAACGTCCAGTGGAAATGTGAACGACACCGTAGATTACACCGTATCGGTATTCAACAACGATGCCATAGAAACTGGTGATGCGACCAATGTCGAAGTGGTAGTCACACTACCTTCCGGTATGGACATCGTACCCGGAAGCATAACCAACGGCGGAGTTTATAATCCAGGAAGCGGAACGATAACCTGGAGCGGTCTCGATGTTGCCAATGGTGTAACACTGGACTTGGAATACCAGGTCACCATCAACGATAATGGAAACTACGGTACAATAGGAGAGATTACCGCCTCTGACCTGCCTGATACCGACAGTACCCCAAACAACGATGACGGTGACCAGAGCGAGGATGATGAGGACAGTGCTGCCTTTGCCCTACAATCGGCTGACCTGAGTTTAGTTAAAGATGTTTCAGCCTCTTCTAATGATACACCCAATGTTGATGATACTATTGTCTTTGAACTAACAATAACCAATTCCGGGCCAGATACCGCAACAAATGTTAGATTGGAAGACGAGGTACCTTCAGGATATACATTAGAAACCGTAAACAATGGAGGAACTGCCATTGCAGGTACTTTTTTAAGTTGGGATATTGCATCACTTCCCGTGGGAAGCACCACGGTAACTTATGAGGTTACCGTAAACGAGCCCAACGGCTTTTCAGACGAATACTTGAACATTGCGGAAATCACTGCAAGCAACCAAGATGATCCCGACAGCGAGCCTTTCAATGATGATGGAGATCAAAGTGAGGACGATGAAGACTTTTTTATAGTAACACCCCAAGTTATTGATTTGGAGTTAAATATAAATGTTAGTAATACAAACCCAAATGTTGGCGATGTGGTCACGTTTACCATTGATATAAGCAACTTGGGTGATGTCTCAGCAAACGGAGTAGCCATTGAAAATCTTTTACCTTCAGGGTTTGGAAACATAACCGGAATAAATAACGGAGGTTCATTAGGAGCAGTTACCATCAACTGGTCCGGACTTAACGTACCAGTGGGAAACAATACCTTGACCTTGACCTTCAATGCCGAAGTATTGGAGCCTACGGGCAATGCGGATGAATATGAACATGTTGCACAGATAACTGGTGCCGATCAATTTGATACGGATAGCACCCCTAATAACGATAATGGTGACCAAAGTGAGGACGATGAGGACAATGTAGGTGTAACGCCCCAACAGGCTGATCTTAGTTTAGTAAAAACGGTAAGTGATTTAACACCAGATGTTGGTGATACCGTCATTTTCACACTGACTATGACCAATCAAGGCCCCAATGTGGCCTCGGGTGTAGCATTGGAAGACACACTTCCTACAGGATATACCCTTACAACCGTAAATGATGGGGGTAGCCAAGCTATCAATACCGCTTCATGGAACAGCCTAACCGTATTGGCCAATGGCGGAACTACTTCGGTAACCTACGAGGCAATCATCAATACCCCATCAGGAACAGCAGGTGAATATGTGAATTCTGCACAGATAACCGCAAGTGATCAATTTGACCCAGATAGCAATCCTAATACAGATACCACTGTTGATGAAGACGGTAACGGCAATGGTGACGATGACGATGAAGATACACTTACTGTTTCTCCCAATATCGGAGACCTAGAGTTAACTAAGATAGTTGTCGATGGCGACACCACACCTTTAGTCGGTAGCGAAATCAGTTTTGAAATTACCGTTCTTAATGTAGGAGACGTTGATGCCAATAATGTAGTAGTTCAAGATTTACTTCCCTCAGGGTATAACTTTGAGCTCTACAGTGCAACTTCAGGAATCTATAATGAAAATACTGGGATATGGCAGGTAGGTAATGTTTCGGCTGGTGGAAATGAGACCATAGTCATTGATGTTTTAGTAAATCCTAATGGCAATTATACCAATGTGGCTGAAGTCATTTCGGCCAGTATTTTTGACGTGGATTCTACACCGAATAATGATGTCTTGACAGAAGATGATCAAGATAATGTCGTTGTTACACCAATAGAAGTAGCCGACTTGTCGCTGACCAAGACCGTGAGCACAACTACACCCGATATAGCTGACAATGTGATCTTTACCATAACTGTCACAAATGATGGGCCAAGTAATGCAACTGGTATACAGGTTTTGGATGTTTTACCTTCTGGTTTTTCCTATAATTCAGATGATAGTGGGGGCGCATATGTATCTGGAACGGGTATCTGGAGCATTGCAAATTTAGCGAATGGCGCAAGTGCAGCTCTCAATATTACTGCTTCGGTAAACACTACTGGAAACTATACCAATGTGGCCGAAGTCATTGCCCATGATCAATTAGATGAAGATTCAACACCCAACAACACCATCGGTTCAGAAGATGATCAAGATGAGGTAGTAGTCACGCCAAGGCAGATGGTAGATATTTCAGTGACAAAGAGTGCCAATACCAATACACCAAATATAGGAAGTAACATCATTTTTACTATCACGGTCACCAATGATGGACCAAGTGATGCAACAGATGTAGTGGTAACAGATTTGCTTGAATCAGGTTATGAATATGTCAGTGCAATACCATCGGTTGGAACTTACGAACCGCTTAATGGTTCTTGGACTGTTGGAAACTTAGCCAATGCAGTAACAGAAACACTGACTATCGAAGCGACTGTTTTGACTAATGGCATTTACACTAACACCGCAGAGCTGACTGATTTAAATGAAGATGATATTGATTCTTTACCAGCAAACAATGATGATACTGAAGATGACCAACAGACCATCGAACCAATCCCTGTTTTGGTGTCCGACCTAGAATTGTCTAAGACAGTGGATAACCCCGCCCCTATGGTAGGTGAAACTATCGAATTCACGATTAACCTTACCAATAATGGACCTAGTGATACAGCCGGTGTTTCAGTATTAGATATTATTTCATCAGGTTATACCTATGTTTCCAATACCGTAACGGCAGGAAATTACAACCAAGTCTCAGGTATTTGGAGTTTAAACGGTACTCTTCCCAACGGAACTACTGAGACCTTGGAAATTACGGCAATTGTAAATCCAACTGGTAATTATGCTAATACGGCTGAAATTTGGACATCAGATAATTTAGATATCGACTCGACACCGGGGAATACAGTAACCACTGAAGATGATTATGATGAGGCTATTACCGCACCTATACCAATTGCAGATGTCTCCCTGACTAAGACAGTCGATAACGAGTTTCCAGACGTATCTGACCAAATTACGTTCACTTTAACCTTGAATAACACAGGGCCTAGTGAAGCCACAAGCATTCAGATACGTGATGTATTACCTACCGGATATAGCTATGTGAGTGATGATGGTGGTGGTACTTATAACCCTACAACAGGTATTTGGGGCGTTTCAAGTTTAGCAGCTGACACCACTACAGAACTAAACATTACGGTCGGCATCAATACCACTGGTAGTTATCTCAATATAGCTGAATTGATTGCGGTTAATGAACAAGATCCAAATTCCACTCCAAATAACAATAATCCTAGCGAAGATGATCAAGATGAACAAGTCACGCTACCGAGGGTGATTACCGATATTTCATTGGTAAAAACAGCAAATAATCTTGCCCCTTCCGTAGGTACTGATATTACCTTTACAATAACAGTAACAAATGATGGCCCTAGCGATGCCACCGGTCTGGTCATTGAAGATATTTTAGCAAGTGGCTATAATTTTGTTAGTTCAGCAGCTTCTGCTGGTTCTTACGATAATGTCATTGGTTCTTGGGATATCCCCACACTTCCCAATGGGGCAACTGAAACCTTGGAAATTATCGCAACAGTTCTATCAAACGGCGATTATTCCAATACGGCAGAACTAATCGCATTGAATACTTTTGATCCCGATTCTACCCCGGATAACAATTTGAATTCCGAGGATGATCAAGATACCGTTAATCCGGTTCCCACAGGCTTGGCCGATTTATCAATTGCAAAAACAGTAGATAACGCCAATCCGAAAGTAGGTGATATTATTGAATTTACCATTAATTTGACCAACAACGGTGATAGTAACGCAACTGGTGTGGTTGTGAACGACTTATTACCAATTGGGTTTACTTATCAAGCACATACTGCCACTGCTGGAACGTATGATGAAGACACTGGAGTATGGAATACGAACGGGGTAATTCCCAACGGTACTACGGAAACCCTACTCATTTTGGCTAGGGTTAATGCTCCCACAGGTGCGGACGGTGAGTACACCAATCAAGTTGAAATCACGGCCAGCGACCAAGCAGATCCTGACAGTGATGTTACGGTTGACAGGACTTTGGATGACTTCTCGGATGGTCTCGCCGATGATGACGAAGCCTTGGTCGTTGTTACGCCGCAATCTGTTGATATTGAAGTTCAAAAAACAGTTAGCAATCCAAGACCTAATATCGGAAGCGAAATCACCTTTACGATTATAGTTACCAATAATGGTGCCCATGAGGCAACAAATATCGGTATTGAAGAAAGGCTACCCAATGGCTATCGTCTAATCTCGGCCAACACCACACTGGGTGCCTACGATACCTCAGAAGGTTTCTGGGAAATTGACACATTAAATGAAACCGAATCAGCGACACTAACTCTTCTAGTTGAAGTACTTGATATTGAAGACTATCAAAATACTGCCGTCCTAGCATTTGTCGATCAATTTGATATCGATAATTCCAATGATTTGGCAACTGCTTCAATTGAACCTACCTGTCTAATGTTCTACAATGAATTTTCTCCCAATGGAGACGGGGTAAACGAAACCTTTGTCATTGACTGTATTTCAAAATACCCTAACAATACACTTAAAATTTATAATCGATGGGGAAATATTGTTTATGAAAAGCAAGGATACAATAACGAATTTAATGGCACTTCTAATGGTAGGGCTGTAATTCAAAAACAAGAATTTCTCCCCGTCGGAACATACTACTACATTTTGAATTTGGGTGATGGGTCAGACCCTATCACAGATTGGTTATACATCAACCGATAATATCATATCAGAAACAATGAAAAAAATAGAATCAAAAAAAATGTATAATAAAGCACTTTTGGTGCTTCTGTTACTGATAACATTTCAGTTAGAAGCGCAACAAGACCCCCAGTTTACACAATACATGTATAATACCATTACCGTGAACCCAGGGTATGCCGGTTCTCGTGGGCACCTATCAATCTTAGGCATGCACCGTTCACAATGGGTCGGTATTAATGGTGCACCTACCTCTCAGGTATTTGCCATTGATGGCCCTATGAGCGAAAAAGTCGGTTTAGGAATCGTAGCAACATATGATGAATTAGGGCCTTCAAATGAACTTTTTCTAGATGGCAATTTTGCATATAGTATTCAAGTAGGTCAAAACAACCAGAGGCTTTCATTAGGCTTAAAGGCAGGTGGGCGTATTTTTAATGTTGATTTTTCAAAAGGGCTTATTCAGAACCCTGATATTTCTTTTCAAGATAATATTGAAAACCGTTTCTTCCCCACCATTGGTGCTGGGGCCTATTATCATACCGAAAAAGCGTATTTAGGGTTTGCTGTCCCTAATTTTTTCTCTGAAGATCATTACGATGGGGCAACCCAAGAAATTGCAACAGAACGTTTGCATTATTTTCTAATTGGAGGGCTAGTACGTGACCTAACCGCAGACATAAAGTTCAAACCTGCATTTTTTATAAAATGGGTACCAGGAGCTCCTGTTATTACTGATCTATCGGCCAATTTTATGATACGTGAAACCATTACTGCAGGTATTGCCTACCGCTGGGACGATTCTTTTTCAGGATTAGTAGGGCTTCAGATTTCCCCTGGTCTGGGTATTGGTTATGCTTATGACAGAACAACCACCGATTTAAGAAATTTCAACAGCGGCACCCATGAGATATTTTTAAGATTCGAATTAGTTACACGTGAAAACCGTTTAAAATCTCCAAGATTCTATTAAGCCAACTTTTATGAAAACAAGTATTTATTTACTATTCGCACTTTTACCTCTAACAATTTTGAGAGCACAAGAAGCCAAACCAGCGGCAAAAAAGAAGTTTGATAATTTTCACTATATCGATGCTGCCAAAGAATATGAGAGAAGGATAAGGAGAGGAGATGACTCTCAGGAAACTCTTGAAAAACTCGGTGACACGTATTACAAAAATGCCAATATGGAAATGGCGGTCAAATGGTACGGTCAGTTGTTTTCTAAATATGAACGTACCTTAAGTCTAGAGTACATCTTTAAATATATACATACATTAAAAGGTGTAGGAAATTATAATCTGGCTAAAGCGCTGATGAAAATCTATTCGAAAAAAGCTGATAAAAACAAATTTGAAGTGGACCAGTTCATGGACAATGATATTGCCTTGGATGAATTGATTAACCAACAACCTAAATTTGTAGTATCTCCTTTATCACTCAATTCCTCAAATGCAGATTTTGGACCGATGTTTTATCAAAATAAAATAGTTTTTGCATCAAGTAGAGATAGTATGAACCTTCATACTAGGGTATATGAGTGGAACCAACAACCATACTTGAATTTGTATGAGGCAGATACAGTAGAACTGGGTAGTGATTTAGTGGATGTCCGTCAATTTGGCACTGATATCAATACGAAATACCATGAAGCTTCCGTGACCTTTAATAAAGAGGGAACCATCATGTATTTCACCCGAAATAACTACACAAATAAATATTTAGAACGCGATGATAAAGGCACCAATCATCTAAAATTATACCGTAGTGAATTACAAGGTGGCTATTGGACCAATCCCGAAGAAGTTTCCTTCAACAGCAATAGTTATTCCGTTGGGCAGCCTGCATTAAGTCCAGATTCCAAAAGACTGTACTTTGTTTCCGATATGCCAGGAGGCATTGGTGGCACGGACATCTATTACGTGTATATTGATAAAAATGGCACTTATTCTGAACCTATAAATTTAGGAGTCAAAATAAACACCTCAGGGCGAGAAATGTTTCCGTTTGTGACTAATGAAAAATTATACTTTGCTTCCGATGGACATCTTGGTTTAGGGGGCTTGGATGTTTTTGAAAGCAAAATTACGGATACCTTATCCGCCCCAGTAAACCTAGGCCCAGTGCTGAACAGCCGTTTTGATGATTTCGGACTCATTGTTGATGAAGTATCCAATCGCGGATACTTTTCTTCCAACCGCGAAGGAGGAGTAGGAGATGATGATATTTATTCATTCCAAAGATTAGCCACAAAATGTGAACAAACGGTAAAAGGGACAGTATTGAGAAAATCCAATGATCAAGCGATAGTAAATGCAGAAGTTCAATTGCTGTCCAATGATGGTACTAATCTCAGTAAAGGAAAAACCGATGCATACGGCGTATTCCATTTTGAGACGCTTTTGAATTGTGAGACTGAATATAAAATCATTGTTTCAAAAGAAGGATATGAATCTGTAGAGCAGCCTTTCACCACTACAGATGAATTGGGAAAGGACAATAGTATTCTATTAATCTTGACTAAAGAACTTAATAAGTTAATTGTCATGGAAAATGGCGTACTCAAAATTAAAATTGATGACATCTATTTTGATTTGAACAAGGCGAACATTCGACCAGATGCGGCCCAGGAGCTTAACAAAATTGTGGAGGTTATGAAAGAATACCCCAAAATGATTATTAAAGTAGAGTCACATACAGATTCCAGAGGTAGTGATAGATACAATGAAAATTTATCTGACCGAAGGGCAAAATCAACAGGGAACTACATTATTTCGCAAGGAATTGAAGCCAATCGCATTGAAAGTGCCATTGGCTATGGAGAAAAAAACTTACTAAACCACTGTAATAATGGTGTCAAATGTTCAAATGAAGAACATGACATCAATCGAAGATCGGAGTTTATTATCGTAAAGCTAGAATGATGGAATTGACCCTAAAACATAAGTCAAAAGAATTTTTTACGAAGTTTAAAATTTTTCCAGCATTCAACTCTACAAAACGCTTTATAAGATAGTACCTTTCAAAATCTTACTTTTTAATTAAAACCACACTAATTAGTGTAAGTTGCAAATGACGATTTGTTTATATGCGTTTTTCGATAATTCTGGTTTATCAAACTGATTAAAGAACTTAAGGTGAATTTCTTTAATATTAATGGACTGCTCTCACTAAAAAAGGCTCGTAATTATTTCACTAGTCATACTTGCAATGGCCTATACTTTCAGCATTAAATTGAGTCAAATAGTTTAGTCGACAACTCAAATACAGTCTTTAACAATAAAATTCAATGGAGCTACCAAAAAAATATGGTTCCCAGAATAGAGTATTCTACAAAGAATTTGGCAATAAGTTTTTGGATTATAGGGATATAAAAGTTTTAGATTCAGTTAAAAAAACGATCAACAGCCAAAAGGATATACCGCGCTCTTCTCATATCGCCTTGTTTTATATACTGATATGCCCTGTCTAGGAATAACTGTGGCAGGTCTTTTTTGCTTCTTTTTGAAGAAGCAGTTTTAGAGGCATTGTTGTTGGCAACTTCTTTTCGCAAAAAATAAAGGTCTTGTGCGATTTGTAAATCTTCAGGAGTATAGGACACTCCAGTATATTGCTGTAACAATTGAAGAAACATAAAACCAAATTCCTCAGTAGGTTCTATCATAGTGCCTTCGCCAAAGTCATTCCACGTAACCAACTGTATGAAATCAGCTGTTTGATGATGGGTATAATTCAAGGTTTCAACAAAGGTATTACCAGCATTCCAATCGATCGACCAATCATGAATAAGACCCCAGCCTCCTAATTCACTGAAATTATTGAAACCTGGATAGACACTTCCAACAGTCAACTTATCGGTTAGATCCATATGCCAGTAATAGTGACCGTGGGCTTCCAAATGTGTACTGTCCACCCATGCAAACTCACCAGTAGCGCTTTCGCCTACCCATTGGTTAGAAGTAGCCCACAAAGAAAGATAATTGGGTTTTTCATTCTCTTGAAAAACGGTGAAAATTTCATCCCAAGAAGTGACATCTTGAATATGGTGGGGGCCGAAGACAAACATAGTAGGTTTTTCACCCCATTTCATGTAGCGTACACTCGTCATGTAAGTATCCCTAATGTACTCGAAATCTTCTTTTGCTGCAGTAACTATATCTGGTGCATAACCCAATTCATATGCCTGAACAGCAGTTCTATCTTCATACATAATTGAAAAGTCAAGACCTAAATCTTCAAGCCGCCACATAAAGGTCTCCGTTGCCTGTTTCATGATTCCATAATCATAAAAATCACGACTGCCATACCAATCAAATATAACTCCATCTATGCCCGCCAGCTTCATCATCAAAAAATGATATTCTTGCAAATCGGGATCAGTCGAAGAATAAGGCCCTATTTCTGGGTAAAAGAACGAAGCAATTTCCCGTCTTCCATTTGCATCGATAACATTGGGATCTTTATTGGCCATAGTCCAGTGTTGACCCCACCGACCATCAAAATCCAAACTTTGAAACCATGGCATATAATGGGCATACACTTTTTTGGGATTCTCTTTCGCTACCTCCATACCTTGAATATCAAAAATTTTACCTGATTGAACTTGCTTGATCATATCTTCTTCTTCTTCTAAGATGCTCAAAAGAAGGGAATCAGATATTGTTTGGGTAACATCTAAAGAATGTTCTTCAACAATTTCTCTCTCAATTATTTCAGATGAACAAGAAATCAGTAAAAAAGTAAAAAAAACAAAGAACAAAAGGCATTTAAAGTACTGGAGTATCATTTTCAATATATTTTTGTAAGTTTTATACTACTTTAACGAAAGTTTTATACTTTTCTTACGCGTTTCTATTAAAATGGCATCAAAAAACAATCAATCTCTTTTCATTTTATTTTAACTATCTATTATTCAGTTGTTTAAATTTTAATAGTATTAAATAAAAATTTGTTCAACTCTTCTTCAGACAATAAAAATCTAATCAATAATTTACATATTAAGAACGAATAAGGACTAAATGAATCATAAAATCACATATTTGGATAAGTTTTAAATAATTGATTTTAAGCATTTTAAAATTTATCTGATATAAAAAATAATAAAATGTAAGATTTTTCTGTAATATTTATAAAGTTATTACGTTATTATCTTGGTGCGATAAATATCCAACCAAAATTGAGTCCCAAACTCAACTTAAAATTTAACCTATGAAAGTATTAGCAATAGACGATCAACGAATCGTTCTTATGTATTTAAAAAAATGTCTTATAAAATTAGGATATGAAGTAAAAGTAGCCACAAGTGGGCACATGGGAATTAGTATAATGAAAGAATTTCAGCCAGACGTGGTCATGGTTGACTTCAATATGCCGAGTATATCTGGGTTAGGAGTTGTGGAGCATATCCGCAAAAATATGCAATCAAACATTCCTATCATTATGCTTTCCGGAAATGATGACCCAGAGGTTGTTTCAAAAGCATTTAATTATGGTGCTAATGATTATATACGAAAGCCTGTAAGCCTAAAAGAGATATCTGCAAGGTTAAAAGCAATTGCGAATAGCACCAAAACCATAAAGGCATGCGAACCTGACACTGCCAATCAGTTTATTCAAGATAGTATCATTGGAGTAGTAATACCCTGTTACAATGAAGAGAAAAGGCTACCTGTTCAAGAATTTAGAAAGTTTTTACATGAAAACCTTGGATATCATCTATGTTTTGTAAATGATGGTAGTAGTGACCGTACCATAGATGTTCTTCTTTCAATAAAAGAAGAGTTTCCATTAAGTGTCAGTGTTCATGATTGCAAACAGAACGGTGGAAAAGCTGAAGCAGTCCGAAAAGGTGCAATGCTATTAACAGAGAATACTGATATCGAATATATTGGTTATTTAGATGCAGATCTATCAACCGACTTTATAGATTTTAAAAATTTGATGCATGTTTTAAAGAACTCCAATCATCGAGTTGTAAGTGGTTCAAGAATGCTACGAATGGGAGCCAAAATTTCTAAGGATTCAGCACGTGCCATAATTAGCAAAATGATAAACCTGATCATTAGATTCATCTTAAAAATGCCCTTCAACGATACACAATGTGGAGCCAAGATTATGGATGTAGAAATTGCAAAAATTGTATTTAACCGTCCATTTCTAACTCGATGGTTATTTGATGTTGAAATATTCAAAAGAATCGGAGTAAACTTTGGCAGAAAAAAAGCATTGGAAATAATCAGTGAATCCCCGCTTGACAGGTGGGTGCATGTAGATGATTCGAAACTCTCAATGAAAGATTCCTTTAAGATCTTTTTTCAGCTTTTTGATATTTATCGAGGTTACAAAACGTATAGTTTGTCATCTAAAGAGTCTTCTGGCAGTCTAGGCACAGAACCAGTTTTTTATTCACAGAATGAGCTTCAAAACAATCCAAGTAAAGACCGACCAAAAGTAGCTTAAAAGGTTTTAGCTGTAATTACCGTTTGATATTAAACCTCCTCAAATTGTGAAAGAGGTTTAATATCAAATGCTACCAAGAAATTTAGTAAATCGATTAATCAAACTAAGAGCATGTATACTCTAAAAATTCAGAAAGTGGTCTAAAATAATGGCTGACATTTCATATAACTAAAGTTGGCTCAAATGAGAAGTAAAAAAATTCATTTATCACTTTACACATATGCATGAAAATAGTAATCATTCGCTGTTTTAATTCCCTTATGTGAGCTTAATGCACCAAAGAACGAAAATAATAGTATCCTTTAATAAGCTAAATAAACTCTATAAGTGCGTGCTCTTTCGTGTAGCCTATGTCTATCACACTGTTGGTCGGCCTCCTACTCGTTAGCAAATAAATTGCCTAGCAAGTTCATCGACCCAGCAAAAATTGTTAAAACTTTACCATGCGAATTTTGGCATGGTTAATAGGTTCGCACCTTAAGACGCTGGTTCTATAGAGTTTTGATAACCTGAAAGCCCTTATATATCTAGGTTTTGAAAGGCAGGTTCGTTCAAAACACACAACAATTAAAATATTCGCTAATTTTAAGGGGTGTACACCATTATAGACATAGAAACTACCGGAAATGGTATTAAGGGAAATAAAATTACCGAAATTGCTATTTTTAAGTTCGATGGAAGTAAAATAGTCGATGAATTCACGAGCCTGGTAAACCCAGAGTGCCCCATCCCTTATTTTATAACAGGTCTTACAGGTATCGATGACCAAATGGTAGCCAGTGCACCTACCTTCAAAGAAATATCCAATAAAATCCTAGAAGTAACCGATGATACCATATTCGTAGCGCATGCGGTCAACTTTGATTATGGGGTTATTAAAGAAGAGTTTCGCCGAATTGGTATAGATTTTAGCAGAAAGAAACTATGTACTGTGCGGCTTTCCCGTAAGTTGATTCCTGGGCTTCAATCGTACAGCCTTGGCAAATTATGCTCTGCAATTGGTATTCCGTTAAGAGATAGGCATAGGGCCAGAGGTGATGCACATGCCACGGTTTTGCTTTTTCAAAAACTGCTAGGAACGCCAGATTCACAAACAACCATACAAGGTTTTCTTAATGCAAGAAGCCAAGAAGCAACACTTCCACCTTTAGTTTCTAGAAAAAATATAGATGAACTGCCCACAACTCCAGGAATCTACTACTTTAAAAATACCACGGGCCAAATTATCTATGTAGGCAAGGCCATCAATATCAAAAAAAGAGTACTTGGGCATTTTTATACTAAAAGTAATCGCGAACTTCTTTTGTGCAATGAGGTGGCCAAAATAGATTTTGAACTTTCGGGTAGTGAATTGATTGCCCTTTTGATGGAGTCAGCTGCAATTAAAAAGTATTTTCCGAAATACAATCGGGCCCAAAAAAGGAATACTACCAAATATGCAATCTTTAGCTATGAAGATAGAAGTGGTATTTTACATTTGGCATTCAATACTTTAAAAAACAGTTACAATCCAATACTTATTCTCAACAATAAAACAGATTGTAGAACCTATTTAGCAGAGCTCTGCAAAATATACGCTTTATGCCCTAGGTACTGTCAATTACAACAAACTTCTACCGAATGTTCGCACCATAAAATCATGATATGCGACGGTATCTGCTGTGGTAAAGAAAGCCCGACCACTTACAATTTAAAGGTGAAAAGTGCCATTGAGGGAATACAGCAAAACACCAGCAATGTCATTCTACAGCGAAAGGGACGACATATAAACGAGAAGGCCTTTGTAGTAATTAAAGATGGTATGTATTTGGGTTATGGTTTTGTTGAAAATGATGTAGAGATTACTTCCTATTCTTCTCTAGAAGCCTTTCTTGTTCCTCAAAAGCATACTGCTGAAACCGATAGCATTCTGAAGAATGCGCTGAAAAATGAAATCAAAAACTCAACAAACCAAGTAATTACCCCGTTTTACTAGAAAAATATCTTATCTTTTACATAGATTTAGATTGTGCATAAAACCTTAGATCCAATAAAGTTAGTAATTGTCGAAGATGAGCCCATATCGGCTACGTATCTTAAAAAACACATCAAAGATACCGGTATAGAATGCAAAGTAGTTGCAGAAATGGCAAAGACTACAGAAGCAGCCGCTTTTTTTACTACTAACAATGATTATGATTTGGTGTTTATGGATATTCAATTAGAAGATGGCGATTGTTTTAAAATTCTTAATAATGTAAGCATTGAAAAACCAATCGTATTCTGCACCACTTTTGATACCTACGCACTTAAAGCCTTTAAATATAATAGCATTGATTATCTCTTAAAACCACTTAATAAAGAAGCTGTTCAAGAAGCGATAAAAAAATACCAAGCACTAAGAAGAAATCACGATAGCAGTCATTTGGCCCGCATGGATAAAATGATTGAGACTATGGCACCCACTGCGTACAAGAAAAGATTTTTGGTGCGTTCTGGCAACAAATTAAAGTTGGTTCAGATAAGTGATGTTGTCTGTTTTTATTCCAATGGAGGAGATACCCGATTGATAGATAAAAACGGGGGCGAACATTTAATAGATTTCACCATGGAACGCCTTGAAAGACTTGCCGACCCTGCCAGCTTTTTTCGAATAAATAGAAAAATGACCATCAATATGGATTACATACACTCGGTCGAAGACTATTTTAACAATAGACTTATGGTGAAAATGTTAAAAAAAGTTCCTTTTGATTTAGTAGTAAGCAGAAATAGGGCCAAAGAGTTTAAATTCTGGTTGAAAGGGATAGCCTAATACCTTATTCTTTCATTTTACGATACATCTTGGCAACAAAGAGCAGCCAAATTAAAAATATGGTTGCTACAATTATGGAATAAACCAAGATAAAATCCACTACTTCTTGTATTTAAGGTAATTCATAAAACCCAAAATGGTCGGCGCCCAAAATGCAATAAAAATCGCATCTAATTTTTTTCCGCTTAGGAAAAGTACTTCTGAGACAATGATAATTGAAACTACCACTAAGAGCAGGATGCAATTCATTAAACCCACTCGCTCAATAAAATCTTTCAACATTAGTATTCTGCGTAAGCTATTCTAGCTCTAAGGTAGTTATTATAAAGCAAGAAACGTTAAAGAAATTGTGATTTTTTTAACGTTTTCAATTTAACTTTTAGTTCTAAAGAAAACTTTAAAGTGAGCCGAATCTTCCAAGATTTGAAATCCGTTATTCAGGTTTTCTTGAGAAACGGCATAAGGGTAAAATGAAATCGGTTCGATACAGACCATATTCTCCACTTCGGTCCAACACATAAAATGCCCAAAACCTTCTGTTTTTATGGTGATTTCTTTTTTATCTTTCAATATAACCATATCACAGTTCGATACCTCTAACGCCCTACTGCCTACGACCAACACTTCATCTAAGGTAATCTGTCTTTTCCCTGCATGAATAATAGGGTTTTCAGTATGTATCTTAAAATTCGGATGATACCCCAACATAAATGGCATACCCTTATCGCCCGATATTGAAAATTCGATTTCAAGACCACTATCGGTAAGTTCAAATGATTTCTCAAACTCAAAACTATAAGGCCAATCAAGCCATTCGACATTGGATTTTTTAGGATATTTCGAATTTTTTATGGCTGTACCCGCCACATATATCTTTCTGTATGTAGCCTTTGTAGAATTACTGAAAATTAAGTCATATTCCATTTGCCTAAAATGCCCATGTTGATCCTGAACGGCAATACCCTTTGGTGTTTGAACCTTGAATCCGGCTAAGTTGACCGGACCGATAATAGGAAACATTTCGGTATCCGATGAGCTCCAACCAGGACTTCCCTTTTGGTGAATAAACTCGTGATCAGTTACTTTAAAGCTTATTAATTCTCCTTCTTCAATAGCTACGAACCTATCATTAAGTTCAAGTTGAACAATACTATTCATTAATGAGTCTATAAATTAAAATTGCAGTTCGCTTAGTTAAAGCTTCGATAGTATTTAAGTTTACCGTTTCTTGCGGCGTATGGGCGCCCGAACCCATGGTACCTAATCCATCTAAACAATCTACATACTCTGCAACAAAAGATACATCGGCAGCTCCTCTTTTTCCAGGGTCATAAGCTAAAACTTCTCCTTGTCCCAAGTCAAGGCTAACCGTATTTAAGGTATTCAACAAACTGAGATTACCCTCTGTTGGCCCCATTGACGGGTAACTGTCGTTAAATGTAATGTTCGCAGAAGTTTGGGGTAGGTTATTAGAAACTATCTCACGCATTTTTGTCCTAGCATTCTCTTTTTGCTCTTCGGATATAAAACGAAGCCCTCCTTGAACTACTGCCTTTTGGGCTACAACGTTCGATTTGCCAAAAACATCACCTTTGCTCGTGTTCTTATCAAAATTGACAAAGGTACCTCCTAGTAGGGTTCCTGGATTAAAGGTTAGCAACTCCTCCCCTTTTACATCGGTATAAAATTGGTGTAGTATTCTTGACATTTCAAAAATAGCACCAGCACCAGTACGTTCGTTAAATATACCAGAAGAATGTGCACGTTTACCCGATACCTCAACAGCCCAGCCAGAAGCTCCTCTTCTTGCTACGGTCGCATAGTTAAATCCGGTTGAAGTTTCAAAACCTAGCGCGATATCGCTCTTTTTGGCAGCTTCAATCAAGTCTTTTCTACTGGTTGTTAATGGCTTACCGGTGCTTTCCTCGTCACCTGTAAAGGCAACAATGATTTGAGCATCTTTTAAAAGACCATTTTTCTGCAATGATTTTAAGGCATAAAGCACAATTACATCTC
This sequence comes from Croceitalea marina, assembly GCF_042684265.1. Taxonomy (NCBI): domain Bacteria; kingdom Pseudomonadati; phylum Bacteroidota; class Flavobacteriia; order Flavobacteriales; family Flavobacteriaceae; genus Croceitalea; species Croceitalea marina. The sequence goes on from NZ_JBHULB010000083.1 coordinate 26,332, forward strand.
CGCCCTTCATATCATTACCACCAGGTGCATGCGCTATACTATCATTTACCATTTCAAATTTTTGAAACGGACTGTCTTCTTCGAAAACGGTATCTAAATGACCTATCAGCAATAATTTTTTACCTTTTTCCCCTGATGTTTCGGCAAATAAATGTCCTGCACGATTCATTTCTAAAGGCATGTCAATCCACTTGGTATCAAAGCCAATGTTCTCAAAGGCATCCTTAAACACCATACCCACTTGCTTAACCCCTTTTGGGTTAAGGGTTCCGCTATTGATGTTCACTACTTTTTCCAGAAATGAAATCGCTTCTGTATTATTCAGCTCAATGGTAGAAAGTATCTTTTTTTCTGTACGGCTCAAATTTTGAGCTTTTAATGGAACCCAAAGCAAAAGGCTGAGCGCAGTCGTAGCAATTAATTGTTTCATAGTAATCTAATATTAAGAAAGGACTGTTTTCTATCAAAACTATTCTATATACCCCATTTGGCGCATCCAATCATCATTAAACATCTTGCCTACATAACGACTTCCATGATCATGAAATAAAACCACTACCACATCATCTTTTGTAAAATGTTCTTTTAATTGCAACAAACCTTTTATTGCTGCCCCTGCGGAATTACCAAGAAACATACCCTCTTCTTTCGCTAGTTTTTGGGTGTATACGGCTGCATCTTTATCTGTAACCTTCGTAAAACCATCGATAACACTAAAGTTAACGTTTAACGGCAAAATATCTTCACCTATTCCTTCCGTAACATACGGATAAATCTCATTTTCGTCAAAAATACCGGTCTCATGATATTTTTTAAAAACCGAACCATAGGTGTCTATTCCCCAAACCTTAACATTAGGATTCTTCATTTTTAGATAAGAGCCAACCCCTGATATGGTGCCACCTGTACCTACACCAACGACAAAGTGGGTAACCTTACCATTTGTCTGTTCCCAAATTTCTGGACCCGTACTTAAAAAGTGCGCCTTACAGTTTGATGGATTATCATATTGATTTACATACCAAGAATTGGGAATCTCTTGAGATAACCTTTTAGCAGTGGAATAATAACTACGAGGGTCTTCGGGGGCTACATCAGTAGGGCAAACATGAACTTCACTGCCCACAGCTTTTAAAATGTCTATTTTTTCTTTGGATTGTTTATCACTGATAACACAAATCATCTTATAGCCCTTTACGACAGCAGCCAAGGCCAAGCCCATTCCCGTATTTCCCGAAGTACCTTCAATGATGGTACCGCCTGGTTGTAAAACACCAGCCTCTTCAGCATCTTCCACCATTTGTAGTGCCATACGGTCTTTCACCGAATTACCAGGGTTAAAGGTTTCATATTTTGCAAGTACCAAACAAGGCAGTTCGGCAGTTAACTTATTTAGTTTTACCAAGGGCGTATTGCCGATAGTTTCTAGAATGTTATTAGCGTAGTCCATAATTGGCGCAAAGGTAAGTTTTTGAATTGCTATCAGAAATACAAATGCAGAATGAATGCTAATTTTCTAAACCAATTTACTTAAACTTCATCGCTTTTACGGGAGCTATTTTGGTAATGGCATAAGAAGGAACCAAAAGCATCAAAAGACATAAAAGCATAACCCCTATGTTCAATAAAAGAACAGTAACAAAATCGATATGCATGGGTACGTATTCGATATAATATTCTTCAGGGTTCGGAAACTTTAAAAATCGAAATTTTTCTTGTAAAAAAATAAGTCCCAAACCGATTAAATTGCCCCAAAACAGCCCAAGAATGATCAAGTATGATGCATTGTACAAAAACACCTTGCGAACACTCCAGTTTGCAGCACCCAAGGCCTTTAAAACACCTATCATTTGTGTGCGTTCTAGAATTAACACTAAAAGCGCAGTAATCATATTAATACCTCCGACAAGAATCATGATACCGATTATCAATGCGGTATTAAAGTCGAAAAGTCCGATCCATTCAAAGATTTTGTGATATTTTTTTTTGATGTTTTGGGTATCCAAGGTAGAAACAACAGCACCGTAAATAGCATTGCTTTTGGCTTCTATCTGGTCAAAATCTTCTAGAAAAACTTCAAAGTTACCAACTTCCTTTTCAGACCATTTATTCATACGCTGAATGTGTCTTATGTCCACAAAAATATGGTCCCTATCGAGCTCTTCAAATCCACTATCATATATCCCCACGATATCAAATTTTCTATTGTTAGGTGGTTTTGAAGCATCATTATCTTTCAGAAAGATTGCAAAGAAAGAGTCACCAAGCTTTAAACCTAAAAGATTGGCCTTTAGTCTAGATATTAAAACTTCGTTATTTAGGTCAGCTGAAAAATTAGGCAGTCGTCCTTCTACCAAATACTCTTTAAAATTGGTCCAATTATAATCTTTTCCGACACCTTTGGCCAACATGCCTTCAAAAGTATTTTCTGTTCGTATAATACCGCCTTTAGTAGCCACTGCCTGCACATGTGAGATACCATCGATATTTTTAAACTCTGGATAAAAGTCTTGCTCGATAGAAACTGGAACTACGGAAACATCGGAGCTATTATTGTCATAATTGTAGATTTGAATATGCCCATTAAAAGCCGAAACTTTCTCTCGTATCTTAAGCTGAAGCCCCGCAGCAGAGGAAATTGCTATTAACATCATTACAACTCCAATTGCAATGGCAGCGATAGCAATTTTTATTATCGGGGCGGAAATACTAATTTTATGTTCCTTCCCTGTAATAAGGCGTTTGGCTATAAAAAATTCTAAATTCAACGGATGCCCATTTTTTCTGGTTTCAAAAGTACATTTTTATTGTTGTTTATCCTTTTTTCCGCTTGCGCGCAAAAACAGGGCAAAAAAATGAACGAGTCTTCTTTGTCATCTAATACAATTGAAAAAGAAATTATTGTTGCGGCAAATAGAACGGAAGCCTACATACCCCTTTTGAAAAATAAAAGGGTCGCTATTGTTGCCAATCAAACCTCGGTAATATTTAATGCCGATGGCCATACCCATCTTGTGGACTCTCTGCTAGCAATGAATATTGAATTAAAAAAAGTCTTTGCACCAGAACATGGTTTTCGCGGAAAAGCAGACGCAGGTGAAAAAGTAAAAGATGGTTTCGATAAAAAAACAGGTCTTAAAATTCTTTCGTTACATGGTAAAAACCGGAAACCTTCTAAAGAACAGCTAGAAGATGTAGAACTAGTATTATTTGATATACAAGATGTTGGAGTTCGTTTTTACACCTACATTGCAACCTTACAATTGGTAATGGAAGCTTGTGCCGAAAGTGGCATACCTATTATTGTTTTGGATAGACCCAACCCAAATGCCCATTATATTGATGGCCCAACAATGGAAACTGAACATACCGGGTTTTTAGGTATGCAAACCATACCCTTGGTATACGGAATGACCATAGGGGAGTATGCAACAATGATAAACGAAGAAGGATGGTTAGCTGAAGGGCTAAAGGCCGATTTGAAAATAATTCGCCTTGAAAACTGGACTCATGACCGTTCTTACTCCTTACCAATAAGACCTTCACCAAATTTACCTAATGACATTTCTATTAATTTGTATCCTAGTTTGGGCTTATTTGAAGGCACAAATATAAACGCCGGGCGGGGTACTGAATTTCAATTTCAACGTTACGGTGCTTCTTTTTTAGACAGCACAGAACTTGATTTCAGTTATACTCCCAAACCCAACTTTGGTTCTAAGCATCCGAAGGAAGAAGGAAAGATTTGCTATGGAGAAAATTTATCCAAAACCGCTCGCATGGATCAAGTTAGTTTGAAATGGCTTATAGACGCCTATCAAAATAGTACGGACAAATCCAAATTTTTTATTACCTCTGGGTTTACAAAACACGCAGGTACAGAAAAACTACAACAACAAATTGAAGCGGAACTTTCAGAAAAGGAAATTAAGGCTACTTGGCAAAAAGATATCGAAACTTTTAAAGAGATAAGAACAAAGTACCTACTTTATGATTGACCCGTTGTAGGTTTCCGGTATTTATGAAACGGCTGTTTTAGCAAACCTAAAATGCTACTATTTTCTTTCTCATCAGGAAATGTATCTACACCGTAAGTAATCTTATCAGGGTCTAGTTTCATGTAGGTACCAAAAATCCGGTCCCATATTGAAAAAATATTGCCATAATTAGAGTCTGTGTAGGGCAATACAAAATGATGATGTACTTTATGCATATCGGGTGAAACTATAAACCAACTTAAAGCATTATCTATTTTTCTGGGCAATCTAATGTTTGCATGATTAAATTGAGATAAAACAACAGAAATACTTTGGTACAACATAATAAGACCAATTGGTGCACCGACTACAAAAACACCAAGTAATGTAAATAAATATCTTATTAAACTCTCTAATGGGTGATGCCTGTTCGCCGTAGTGGTATCTACATTATGGTCTGAGTGGTGTACCAAGTGCACCATCCAAAGGGGTTTAACCTTATGCTCTACCAAATGGGCCGTATAAGCACCGATTAAATCAAGCAGCATCAAGCCCAACACCACATATAGCCACAAGGGCATTTCTGGCAACCAATTGATAATGCCAAAGTTATTTTCAACAGTCCAATCCGAAGTTTTTAATAATAAAAATGCCAAAGGAAAGTTGACAATAATTGTTGTTAATGTAAAAAAGAGATTTGGCAGGGCATGCCTCCATTTTTTGTATTTAACACTGAACAAGGGAACAATTCCTTCTAAAATCCAAAAAAAAGTAATTCCCCCAACTAAAATAAGGCTTCTGTGTAAGGCCGGTATATTTTCAAAATACGTTATTAGCTGTTCCATTTTCTCTGGTTTTTGGAGACTATATTTTAATACGCTCTTTCATTTTCTCAACAATGTTAAAGGCTGCTGGGCAGATAGCAACATTCTTTAGCGTTAAATTACTTATTTGCTGAAACTTTTTCCTATCCGTATGGGGAAATTCTCTGCAAGCCTTAGGTCTTACATCATAAATAGCACAGTAATTGTCTTCACCTAAAAAAGTACACGGCACCCTCTGTAATACATAGTCGTTCTCTTCATCAAGTCTAAGATATCTATCTATAAAATCTACTGCTTTCATTCTAAAGAACTTTGCAATACGTTCAATGTCGGTGTTCGTAAAAAGAGGTCCGGTAGTTTTGCAGCAATTCGCACAAGTAAGACAATCCGTCTGGGTGAACTCCTTATCATGCAGCTCTTGCATAAGATAATCCAAATTCTTTGGAGCTTTCTTTTTAAGCTTCACAAAGAATTTTTTGTTTTCGCTATGTTTCTCCATTGCCCTTTTTGGTAACTGCTCTAAAACTTCTTTCATTCTTCTTTTAAAAGTAAAACAGCAGTTTGATATAAATCTTTACTCCAATATTCCGATACTGCGGCAATTTCAACAGAAAGTAATTCTTGCTTATCTTTTATTTTGGCACCCACTTTTGAATTAAAAAAATCGTTGACTTTCTTTTGCTGAGCATTTGTCAATTTTGTTCTATCCATTACCAATTGCACCCCCGCATCACTGGTATAAAATTGTTCCATTTTAGCTATATCTACTTCGGAAAAGTGTTTGATATAAACAGGTACCAACATATCACGAATTTCCTTTAACGCCTTTATTTCGTTACGTTCAAGGTATATCCATCCATTGTTATTTCTATCCGATTTCGGAAACTGTCTTTCCATCAAGTTTAAAAGCTCCAAATAAGCTTGTTTATATTGCTTCATGGTACCATTACTTTCAAGATACGTTGAGACTTTAGCTATTAAATCAGTTTCTTGACCTATAGTTGGTACTGAAAACAACAATACACACAGAAAAAATAAAGCTTTGTAAGGTTTCATATCGAATAAAAAAGGAACTTTGGCCCAAAATACGAATAATTACGATTTGGATATTTTTGGAGAAGCTCTTTTAGATTATCAAAAAGGAGAATATACGGAAGATATTATAACATTCTCATCTTTAGAGGAAGAAGACTGTATTCCTCTACCTTACATTTTTCGTTCTTTTACCGAAATGCCTTCTTTAGAAAAGGAAGCCTTAAAAAAGTGCAAAGGCACCATCTTAGATATTGGTTGCGGAGCAGGAAGCCACAGTTTGCACCTTCAAAACCAAGGACTTAGCGCGGTAGCACTAGATATATCAGAAGGAGCAATAGAAACCTGTAAATTAAGAGGCGTGAAAAACACCATTAATTCTAATATTCTTGATTATTCTGGAATAAAATTTGATACGCTATTACTATTGATGAACGGCATAGGTATTGTTGAAAAGCTTTCAAATTTAGATATGTATTTAAAACACTTTAAATCTTTATTAAAGACTTCTGGTCAAATTCTATTGGATTCCAGTAATATTATTTACATGTATGAAGAAGATAATGATGGAGGATATTGGATTCCGGAACATTCTGACTATTATGGCCAAGTAGAATTCACCATGCAATACAAAAACGTTAAAAGCGAGCCTTTTGGGTGGTTATATTTAGATTACAATACCTTAAAAAATGCGGCAGAAACTAATAATTTTAATTGCGAACTTGTAAGTGAAGGCAAGCATTACGACTATTTAGCCAGACTTACAGTTAAATCATAATAGAAAATGAATTTATACGTTTTCTATTATAACATATAAAATGCTATGAAAAAATCGGTCATACTCTTTCTTTCTTTATTTCTAATTGTCTTTTTAGCATGCTCAAAAAGCGCTTCTGATGATAATCCAACGCCAGATGATGATCAAAGTCAAGTGCCTCAAAATCCGCAGCAATTGTTCCCAGCCAATTTTCGGGCCACGGGTTCTTCTGCCAATGATATTTTGTCAAACACAAATTTTGACAACCTTAAAATAGAGATTGCCTACGTTACCGGTTTTAGACCCACCCAAGCAGCGATGGACCAATTTCAAGATTTTTTAAGGAGATTTACTTTTAAAGGGACTATTGAGCTTATTTTCAATGAGCTGCCCTCGCCGAATAAAGAGAGTCTTAATTTAAATGACGATATCGGACCTTTGGAAATTGAAAATAGAACAGTCTATAATGATGGTAGAACCTTGGGTATCTATATCTATTTTGCAGATGCTCCTTCCGAAGGTGATGATTTGGATGAAGGTCTGGTAACATTAGGTGCGGTGTACAGAAATACTTCAATGATTATTTTTGAAAAAACAGTAAAAACCCTAGCCGATAGAGCTAATTCTCTTGAAGATGAAGATGTTGAAATAGCAACGCTAAACCATGAATTTGGTCATTTAATGGGCCTAGTAAACCTTGGAACAGATGCAGTGAACGACCATGAAGACACAGATTCAGATAATCATTGTAATGTAGATCCATGTTTAATGCGTGCTGAACTCGAATTTGGAGGTGCAGGCAAATCACCTCTTCAAACGCTCTCTAAGGGAGATTTACATTCATCGTGTACTTTAGACGGTATGGGATTGTTAAAACAAATGGAAGCCAATGTGTCTCGCGGAGCAGCTGCGGCCCCTGATTTAGATGCAGAATGTCAGTTGGATCTAGAAACTAATGGCGGTAGACCAAATACCAACGGTTAAGGAATATTCAGGTACTTATGGGTCTGTAAAGAAACCTTCCATTTCGGGTTTTTCATTACATAATCAACAATCAAGGGAGTAACTTTATCACGAACACTCCATTCAGGTTGTAGATAGAGAATGCAGTTCTCACCAACTTTTTCGGCCTGCTCTTCTGCAAAAATCAAGTCATGCTTATTATAAACAATGACTTTTAATTCATCGGCTTTGTTATAAACTTCGCCAACCGGAAGTTTATTTTTCTTTGGAGACAAACAAATCCAATCCCAAACACCTGTTAACCTATATGCCCCCGAAGTTTCAACATGGGTTTTCAAACCCTTTTCTTTAAGAGCTACAGTTAGCGGTTTCATATCCCATGTTAATGGCTCACCTCCTGTCACTACAATGGTATCTGAATAATTAGCTGCATTGGCAACTATTTTTGAAATCTTGGTAGGTGGATGCGTTTCTGCATTCCAACTTTCCTTAACATCACACCAATGACAGCCTACATCACAACCACCAATGCGAACGAAATACGCAGCAGTTCCTTTATGAAACCCTTCCCCTTGTATGGTGTAAAATTCCTCCATTAAAGGGAGCATCTCCCCTTTATCAACTAAATGCATTACCTCTTTTAAAACCATTTCGCAAAGATAGTATTACTTCACGGCAATCACATCAATCTCAATTTTAGCTCCAACAGCCAAACCAGCGGCAGCGTAGGTAGTTCTTGCCGGTTTTTTGGTAAAGTATTTGACATAAACCTCGTTAAAAGCCTTAAAGTCATTAATATCGCTCAAAATAACCGTACATTTTACAACATTGTCCAAACTAAGTCCGTGATGTTCTAAAACTCCTTGAATATTCTTTATAGCTTGTTCAGTCTCACCTTTGATTCCGTTCTCGGCTAATTTCCCCACTGACCTATCAATACCAATCTGCCCGGCAAGAAAAAATAAGTTGCCCGCCTGCACCATTTCACTGAAAGGAGCTTTAGCTCTAGCTGGGTTCGCTGGTTCATGAAAAATAATCTCGGTATCTTCTTGGGCGATGACTAGTGTGGAAAATAACAGTCCTACACAAATTGGAAGCCATTTATTTATTTTTTTCATCTTGTAAACTCTTTGCTGTACTCTTCTAATCTTTTTCTCTTCTACGAAATTACCCTATTTTTATCGGAAATTGAATGCAATGAGCAACAAAGAAAAATTCTTTGCACATATCGAAAAGGGCTATACCACCAAGGGTGATTTCATTACTATGGGTGCCGGAATGATTGAAGGCGAAACCGTAAACAAGGCTTTTGTTAAAATTCCATTGAAGACCTTAAACAGGCATGGTCTAATCGCGGGTGCTACAGGTACCGGAAAGACCAAAACACTTCAAGTAATTGCCGAAAATCTTTCAGACAAAGGTATTCCTGTGCTGTTAATGGATTTAAAAGGGGACTTAAGTGGTATTGCACAACCAAGTCCTGGGCATCGTAAAATAGACGAACGTCATGAGGCGATTGGCCTTCCTTTTGATGCTAAGGGTTTCCCAGTTGAAATACTTTCGCTATCCGAACAAGAAGGTGTACGCCTTAGGGCAACTGTGTCCGAATTTGGCCCAATCTTACTTTCCAGAATTTTAGATTTGACCGTGACGCAAGAAGGTATCGTTGCTGTTGTTTTTAAATATTGCGATGACAATAAACTACCTCTTTTAGATTTAAAAGATTTTAAAAAGGTCCTGCAATATGCAACTGGAGAGGGTAAAGCGGAATTTCAAAAAGAATATGGTAGAATGTCTACCAGTTCAACAGGAACCATTCTCAGAAAAATCATTGAATTAGAACAACAGGGTGCGGACCTATTCTTTGGCGAAAAATCGTTTGATGTGGACGATTTAACACGAATCGATGAAAATGGACGTGGTTACATCAATATTATTAGACTAACCGACATACAAGATAAACCAAAGCTATTCTCCACCTTTATGCTAAGTCTATTAGCGGAAATCTATGCAACTTTCCCGGAACAGGGAGATAGCGATAGACCAGAACTAATTCTGTTCATCGATGAGGCACATTTAATATTTAAAGAAGCCTCAAAAGCACTTTTAGATCAGATTGAAAGTATCGTAAAATTGATACGTTCTAAAGGCATTGGGCTTTATTTTGTTACACAAAACCCTACCGATGTTCCAGATGCAGTATTGTCGCAATTAGGTTTAAAAGTACAACACGCATTACGTGCTTTCACTGCGAAAGACAGAAAAGCCATTAAATTGACCGCCGAAAATTATCCGGACTCTGAATTTTATGATACCAAAGAGATTTTGACATCTTTGGGTATTGGGGAGGCCTTGATTTCTGCGCTTGATGAAAAAGGCCGACCAACACCTTTGGCAGCCACAATGCTTAGGGCACCAATGAGTAGAATGGATGTACTTACCGATTCTGAATTAAAATCCGTTATTACGTCTTCAAAACTTGTAAAGAAATACAACGAAGAAATTGATAGGGAAAGTGCCTACGAAATTCTAAATGAAAAAATAGAAAAGGCAGAGAAAGAAGCCGAAAAAGAAAAGGCAAAGCCCACTACCAGAAAAACCTCATCTCGAAGAAAGAGCACTCGCATGAACCCGATTGTAAAGGTACTGACCAGTGCAACTTTTATTAGAGGTGTGCTCGGTGTAATGAAAAAAGTGATTCGGTAATTTACCCCAACATAAACAAAAATCTAATGAAGAAAATAACTTTGTTACTTGGTCTTTGTACCACATTACTATTGTCTTGTGAAGAAAAAGACACCACATATTTAATTACCGAAAATAGCATAGGAAAACTTGACAAAATTAGTCTTGCGCGCGATTTAGAGCTTATCTATGCAGACGATTCGATCGTCAAAGACACTTTCAATTCTAAACTTGGCCCTGCTTATCAAAAAGTAAAGGTTTTTGAAAAGGGCGGAAAACACCTTTTGACCTTAACCCCTAGCGATGACAGTATTCCGGTAATAGAGAATATTCGTGTTTTTGATTCACGTTTTACGACCGAAAATGGTATCGGTCTAAATAGCACTTTTAAGGACATTCAAGATAATTATACCGTAAAGAAAATCGTCACCACCCTAAACAGCGTGGTAGTTTTTGTAAAAGAAAGCGATATGTATTTTACCATTGACAAACAAGAATTACCAGCCAATCTTAGGTTTGGCAGCAATACTATTGAAGAAGTTCAAATTCCTGCAGAGGCTAAGGTGAAATATCTCATGATTGGGTGGAATTAAAAATCAAGTCTTAATGAGTGCAAACTATACCATTCAAAAAGAACCTTTTGTTGTACCCACTGATGATGGCAAACATATCGCTGAACATTTTGGTAAAGCCACAGATGGAAACGGTGCTATAAGTATTGCCCATATGAAAGCCCCACCGGGGTGGAGCGAACCATTTCAAACCCCAGAATTTGACGAATTCACCTTTGTAATATCCGGCAAAAAACAGTTTCTGATTAATGGTGAAAAAGTAATTTTAAATGCTGGGGAATCGATTAAAATTCATAAAAACACAAGAGTTCAATACTCCAATCCGTTTAACGAAGAATGTGAGTATTTAGCCATTTGCACCCCTGCATTCGATATAACTACCGTTAACAGAGAGCAATAAACCTATGTTAATTTCTTATTAATCCGGGGCTACGCTAGTTTCATTTTTGATAATTTGTATGTAAACCTGTCCAAAAATGAAAACGAATTATCTTTTGTTAGCACTAAGTATTCCCTTATTCTCTTTAGCACAATATGACTACGAACCGTCACCAGAAAATCCCTTTGGCGCGCCAAACCCTGAAGCTCCAAAAGAGCTGCTTGATTATGCCCCCTTAATTGGCGAATGCGACTGTAAATCACAATCTCGAAAGCAAGACCAAACATGGGCAGAGCCCATACCCATGAAATGGCGATTTAAATATATAATGAATGGTATGGCAATTCAAGATGAAACCCTTAAAGCAGACGGCAGGCATTCTGGCAGCATAAGACAATTCATAGCCGATAGTACGAAATGGTATGTGCATTATTACAGTGCTGCAGCACCTACCCCAACCTTAGGAACCTGGAAAGGAGGTAAAACCAAAGAAGGTGCAATTGTACTGTACAAAGATCAAAAAGCACCAAACGGCACCGAAGGCTATTCTAGGTTGACATTCTCGAATATTAATGAAAAAGGATTTAAATGGATTGGGGAATGGGTCGATACGACGGAAAGTGTAGCATTTCCTTTTTGGAAAATTGATTGTACCAATGGAAAAAGAGAATGAGTATTAGACTATTCCGTATTTCTCTCTATTAGCCAATACTTTTGGGCTGTTTTGTTGCATCCATTCGGTTAGTTCCAATAGTCGTTCCACATAAGATTGCCCAAATTCCGTTAATGCATATTCAACACGAATTGGCACTTCTGGGAACGCTTTTCTAGAAATATAGCCATCAGCCTCCAAGACCTTCAAGCGTTGACTTAGCACTTTGTTAGATATACCATAAACATATTTTTTCAGCTTATTAAAACGAAGGGTTTCAAAATAGCCCAACCACAATATTATTAAAGTACTCCATTGATCAGAAGCTACCGACATCACATCTCTTACGGGGCACAACTCGGGCGGATTCTTATAATCGATATGCCCAAACATTTTTTCGATTTTTTTTGCGGTCTTAACTCTCTGATTTTCAGCAATAGTTTCCATAAACATACTTAGTTGCTACATAGAACCCCCTTTTTTCTTAACAAAGGAATATGTAATTTTAGTTTCTTTAAAAGAGTAAGTTACAAAAAGTAACCATATGAAAAAACTGTTCGCTCAAATCATTCCTCTGTTTTATGGAAAGCTTTTTAACCTCATGGTTATTTTTAACCCTAGGCAAACAGCAATAAAAGCTTTCGATGTTTTTTGCACCATTCGGCAAGGTCGTATTAGAGCCAATCAAAAGGTGTTTTTAGACCAAGCAAAACTTGTGCTCGAAACTATTGGAGAACATAACATACAAACCTACAATTGGCCCGGTACTGGCGATACCATATTACTCATACATGGTTGGGAGAGCAATACGTTTAGATGGAGAAACCTGATTGAAAAATTAAAGGAAAAAGACTATAATATTATTGCTTTTGATGCTCCTGCACATGGCTATTCCTCCGGAAAAAGATTGCACGTACCGCTGTATTCAAAATCCTCACGATTTGTAATGGACAAACACAAACCAACACATATCATTGCGCATTCCGTTGGAGGCATGACTACGCTTTATGATCATTACGTAAATCAAGATTCTTCCGTAAAAAAAATTATAACTATTGGTGCTCCGGCGGAGTTTTCACAATTTATGGACCATTATCAACACCTTTTAAAATTTAATAACAAGGTCAGAGATGCTATGAACCAAAGGTTAAAAGAATGGTTAGGGTTTAATTTTCATGAATTTTCAAGCAGAATCTTTGTTGCAAACAATACTAAAGAAGGATTACTTATACACGATACAAAAGACTTACAAGTTCCCTATGAAGCTTCCGTTGAAGTTCATAAAAGCTGGAAAGGCAGTAAATTAATTACCACAACAGGGTTTGGTCACTCTATGCACCAAGAAGAAGTTAATAACCAAATTATTGAATTTCTACAATCTTGACCAAATCGTTATTTTTATAGTGTATTTAATCTACAACAAATGGCAACATCAGTAACTCCTTTCCATATTGCAATTCCGGTACATAACCTTGCGGAATGCAGAACCTTTTATCGCGAAATTCTGAATTGTGAAGAAGGCCGTAGTAGTGACCATTGGGTAGATTTTAATTTTTTTGGGCATCAATTAGTCATCCATTACAAACCAGTCCCGATAGCTATCGGGAATAAAGAAGAAGAATTACATACCAACCCCGTTGATGGTAAAAATGTACCCGTTCCGCATTATGGTGTGGTATTGCCTTGGGATACTTTTGAATCTTTTTCTACAGAATTGAAAGCTAAAGGGGTGGATTTTGTAATTGAGCCCTATGTTCGATTTAAAGGTGAAGTTGGCGAACAAGCCACCATGTTCTTTTTAGACCCCGCAGGCAATGCCATAGAGTTTAAAGCTTTTAAAGATATGGGGCAGCTGTTTGCTAAATAGTATTCTTTCTTGAGAAAGCTATAGGTAGTTAAGCTAGTTTTCTTAATTAACTCGAATTCGATTCAAGATAATCCATATCAACATCATCTTCCATTGTTTATGGTTAACTGTCAGGTCGAGCGGAGTCGAGACCTACTTGAAGGATATATTTTAAGACTTCTTGACTGCGTTCGAAGTGACAATGCCCGTTTTCGTTGTTCTTTCGAGCACAAAGGTTTAGGTTTTATACCGACCTCACGTTAATTAAAAGGGTCACTCCATTTAGCCTCACTGCTAACACTATCGTCTGTTAGTGTTTTTAAGAATGCCACTAAAGCGGCTTTTTCTGACTCCGTAAAATTTAACCGCACAGGATTGCCGTTGTCATCTATTAAAGCTGGTGAAAGCGTTGGGTGGTTTTGAATACCACTATTATAATGCTCGACTACTTCTTCTAAACTGCCAAATCTACCGTCGTGCATATACGGCGCCGTTAATTCAATATTTCTCAAACTTGTGGTCTTAAAGCGACCAACAAAAATAGAATTCGTGAATACATCACCTGCACCCAAATCCGTAACGGAAGCTATATCAAGTCCATTATTTTGTGGCCCTGGGTTGGCACTAACAAAAGCTTCTGTTGTATGGCAGCCAAAACAAGCACCACCACCATTAGGAATGGTTTGAAAGAACAAATTTTTGCCTAAATTTTCCTCATCCGTGAAATTGGTGAAATTGGCACCTGGCGAGGCTGCCGATGCTCGGCCTTCATCATATTTACTTGAATAGCTAACAATACTCCTTACAAATTGAGCCAATGCTTTCGATATGTTTTCACTACTCACTTCTTGTGAGCCAAATGCACTTTCAAATAGCTCAGGATAATATTCTTGTGCCGCTACAGTGCTTACGACCTCCTCCAATGTCATTCCCATCTCTACAGGATCCTGAAAAGGTATTAGCACCTGTTCTTCTAGCGTACTGGCTCTTTCATCCCAAAAGAAACGACCCCTTTGGTAAAACCTTGAATTAATTAGCGTCATAGAATGTCTGCCTGTTAATCCTCCATCGAAACTAATACTTAATATTTCATCATCTGAAAAACCTTTATCCTGTATATGGCAAGAAGCACAGGCAATAGTACCATTAGCACTTAATTTTTTATCGTAAAAAAGTACTCTCCCAAGGGTGGCACCTTCATTAGTAATTGGGTTATCGGCCGGAGTATTATCTAAACCAGAAACAGAGGTTGGCAAAGGCTGCCCAGCTACATTTGTTGTAAAATGAGCTGGTAGATTTAAACTTGCATAATCAAATGAATCTGCAGGTAAATTTAATGCAGCTTCCTCGATTACTAGAAATTCATCTTGGTCTCCATCCGAACTGCAGGAAAAGAATAAAAAGGCACATAAAAATAGAATTGAAAAATGAATCGGCTTAGTCATATTGATCTGGGTATTTTTAAAGTTAGACTAAACCTACCTTAAAAGGTTTAATCTGCAGCTTTTTAATTGCCGCTCTAATGTCTTTACAACAAGGAAGTACTAAACGTAGTATACTGATTTTTAGTATTTAAAAATGCTAAAACCAGCAGAAAGGAAAATGCAAATATTGACCGATAAATGACCAGTATATAGTATCGCTACCAATTTCTGAGGGGTATATGCGCCGCGGCCTCGGAGTTTAAAGCTTTAAGGATATAGTGCGGTTGTTTGTTAAATAACAGTATTACTTATTTGGTTTTTTAGCAATTTAAGTCATTATTTTGTTGCGGAAAATGTCCAAATATTTTTGCGTTTAGTCCAAGGTTAGCGAATTTGTGTTGGATTTCCCAATTAGAAAAATCAGCAAACAATGCATTATAGTCAATTTTAGTAATTGTTAGTTTAATAGTTTGTATTTTCTGATGGCAATATAATGAAGTAGACTTAAGGCCTTAAGGCTATTAGTTTCGTTTCCATATTCGGTAGAATTGCCGTGCATAATACCATGACGCATCAATTCTGACTTAGGCGAATTTTTAGGATTGAATTTTTGGTTGACAGGATTCTTATTAGTAAAAATATCTAATAGAAAATGTGCACTATTCTTTTTCTTTATCTTCTCAAAATAAGATTTCGTAAACAATTTCCCATTTGCGAGACCATCAGTTAGTGAAAGATATAATATTGTGGAGGCATAGTACAATTTACTATTGTGGCAGATGAATGCCTCTTTTATAACATGGCTTGATTCAGGAATAATTTTTATAAGGTCATTCTCTATTTCATCAAGATTATTAAGAAATACTTCTTTAATAGTTTTCTGTGCCAACTCGCTCTTCTCTTGATTAAAAAGCTTTAAAATGATTAGAACATCTTCAACGGTACATCCATCATAGATATACCAGCCATAATCTGAAAAAACTTGACTATGATCCTTAAATATCATAGCCATTTCGTTTGGATATTCCCTCCTTAATCGTTCTAAAACGTTAGTTAATCTAGTGAATATTTCCTGAAGTTCTGGCGAGATGAAGCTATCTTGTTCCATTCTATAATTGCAGTCGAAATTATATATAATTATAATTTTTTTATATCAGAAACTAATTTAAAAACTTAACATAGTCCCTAATAGACCTAAAAACAAATTTTTAAAATAGAATACTTGAAGTGTATGCGAATATTTTACGTTTACAATCTTTTGATTATACATTAAAACTCTCGATACGGAGCATCTAAATATTGGTTTGCTTCCTCTTCATCAAACTGTGCTGTTTCGTTATTCCAATGCAAGGTTTTGTTGGGGAAACGCCCTGCAATGACCCCTAAGAGAATGGTTTCCGTTAACCGAGCGGCATACAAAAAGGGAGCGGTAACCTCATCTTTTCCTAAACAGGCATCTATAAACTGGTGATAGTGCTTAGGCCCTTCAGAAGCATAATCACGGATAGGTGCCCCCATATTATTAGCCTTTTCAACAGCTGCGATTTCTGCTGAGATATCCACATAGTTACCATCTACTATCTTTTTTGGCATTTGCATAAAGTGGGGCAATAACAAACGTCCTTTTTCACCCACAAACATGGCGCCTTGATCGGGCAATTTTCCTTCTTCTGCAACTTTAGCGTCCAAGGCTATTTTGTCTTCCATTGATTCGGAATCTTCGGAGCTACTTTCTGCACTTGCGACCGCATTGGGCAACACCAAATCTTCATGGTTTTCTGGCGCCCCAGTGCCATCATACCAAATCCATTTGAATTCATCCGTGGTATATTTTGTGCCCGGAAATTGATATGTCACCACATTATTTTCGGGAAAACCAAATCCATTGGGTTCCCTACAATTATTGGTTATGGTCTTAGGTACATCCAATGCCAAAGCATTGTAGGGCGTGTCAAAAATATGGACCCCCATATCCCCTAAAGTACCACAACCATAGTCTAGTAGTTTCCGCCAATTACCAGGGTGGTAAATATCATTCTTATACGGACGTTCTGCCGAAGTGCCTAACCAAAGGTTCCAATCCAAATTTTCTGGAACAGGGTCGCTCCCTTCGGGAGCGGGACCATCATATCCCCAATTTTTAGGCGACCAAGCATGCACGGTATGCACTTTACCGATAATTCCAGATTGGATCAATAGTGTTGCCAACTTATAATCATAAAACGAATGTACTTGTATCCCCATCTGCGTGACCAAATTCTTCTCTTTGGCCAATTTTCGCATTTGTCTAGCCTCGGAAACATGGTGCGTTAAGGGTTTTTGGCAATACACAGGTTTGTCTAAATTCATTGCCATTAAAGAAGCAGGTGCATGGGTATGGTCTGGTGTAGAAACAATGACCGCATCAATCTCATCGGCCATTTCACTAAGCATTTTTCGGTAATCGGCATATAACTTAGCATTAGGATGCTTTTCTGCGGCTTCTTTCAGTTTATTGGAATCAACATCGCACAAGGCGACCACATCAACTTTAGCATGCGATGAAATATCCCGTAAATCCTCAGCACCCATATTTCCGACGCCAATATGGGCAGTACGTATGCGTGCTTTTGCTTTTAATATGGTTTTCTTTTCTTTTTCTTTGCAAGAAAACGTCACCGCAGGAATAACAGCAGTAGAAGCTGCAAATAAACTGGATTTTTTTAAGAATTCTCTTTTTTTCATCTTTAGTTGGTTTTTTATAGTCTTTTAATTTTTATGTTTTTGAACCAAATAGGGCTTGCGTGATCCTGCAATCCTATAAAACCAGTTTTAAATTTTGCATAATCAGGAGCGTTGTCCCATTTTCCAGAGTTTTTCTTTTTGTGCCAATCTTCGGACCATGGTTCAAATTCCAATAACTTTTTACCATTGAGCCAATGCTCCACTTTCTCTGGCGTAAAAACAATCTTTGAAGAATTCCACTCCCCAACAGGGTTTAGCTTTTTTTGAGATTCATCGGCCACATGCATGGCATAATCCGCCCCAGTCTTTTGCCAGTCTTGCAGCAATTCTGGATTTTCAGACCCAAACTGGGAATTATATCCCCTTAAGTCATGAATATTGGCATAGTTTTCATCATCTATCAATTGATATTCTGGCGAGACCACAGGTGGGCCGTCATAACCTTCCTTTACATGGTAAAAGATTCCACTGTTACCGCCCTCGGGCAATTTCCACTCCAGATACAGCTCAAAATTGCCGAATTCCTCGGCAGCATAAATAATGTCTTTTCCACCCTCATAATCCTGCTCAAGTCCTAAATCTGTTTTAAAGGTAAGCGTACTATCTTCCACAACCCATCCCGGTGGCAAGGTCTTTCCATTGTAACCACGCCAACCATCGGTACTGGTGCCATCAAAAAGATACACCCAATCATTCCCAGCAACCTCTTGCTTTTCAACCTTTTTTGTTTCTTTCTTTTCTTCTTTACAGGAAACCACTAACATAGCTACCATAAGTAAATAGAGCGAAAACTTCATTTCTTTCATTTGCTTGTTTATTTATGTTTATTGATACCTCCAACTTCTTAGGTCTGCTCCTGCCGGGGCACTTTCGGCAATAC
This sequence comes from Croceitalea marina, assembly GCF_042684265.1. NCBI lineage: Bacteria > Pseudomonadati > Bacteroidota > Flavobacteriia > Flavobacteriales > Flavobacteriaceae > Croceitalea > Croceitalea marina. The sequence continues at coordinate 45,047 of NZ_JBHULB010000083.1, forward strand.
GTTTCATGATTTTTGGTACGTACATAGAGTTGTACCGCATTCTCGTAATATGGTTGGGCAGTTCTGGATCACCATTCCAACAATGTTCGGCCCTATCTCCGTATAAAACCTCGCCATCGTAGTAAGGGTCTGTGGTCTGCTCTAAAAAATCTTCCATTAAATACACCGCATTGTTCAGGTAATAATTATCCATATCTCCGCAATAGATATGAATTTTGCCTTTTAAATTATCTCCAAGCTTATCCCAGTCCCGTTCTAAAATATGTCGCAGGTCAAAATTCTCTTTCCAGTATGCTGCAACTTCTGGGTTGATATCACCGGTTTTTTTATCCCATATCCGTTCTGGATATCCTTCATCATTCTGCGGAGAATAGGTAGCCTCCCAAATATCCCATTGTTGTCCTGATCTTGATTTTGTTCCTAACACCAGTTCTAAATGGTTTTCATCTTTTATCGTAGAACTTATTTGGCCTAGGTAATCACGATGGGCCGGCACTTCTAATTTTTTATGATCGCTCTCATAGTAGTATGCGTTTTTATCTTCATAGATATTGGTTAAACAATAGGCCCTAAAATCAATTGGGTCAGGGCAAGCCGCAAAACAACCATTGTATTCTTCAGGATATTTTACCTGTACCGCCAAGGCTTCCCATCCGCCCGTAGAACCACCGTACAAAAACCGTGACCAACCTTCGCCCATGCCCCGAAACTCTTTTTCTATATGCGGAATAAGCTCGTAAGTGATTGCATCTCCATAAGGTCCCTGACTGGCAGAATTGACCGCATATGAATCATCATAATAAGGGGTCGGATGCTGAATCTCAATAATCAAAAAACGCGGAAAATCAGGTTCGTTCCACCTTTTATAAAAATCGTAGGCTTCTTGTTGCTGCACAATATTATAGCCCTCTACATTGAAACGGGCCGAAAATTCAGGTTTTGTGTCAGGATCTGGCGGAGTAGTTCCAAATCCTCCAAAATCAGAAGGAAAATGACCCTGAAAAACCATTAGCGGGTATTTCGCTTCAGGATGTTCATCAAAACCTTTTGGTAATAAAATATGCGCCCCTAAATACATATCTCGACCCCAAAACTTCGAAAGCTTTTCAGATTTTATTTTAATGTGCTTAATCCACTTGGTATCCTCTGCCTCTTCAATAGGCGGAATTACCTTATCCATGGATATCTTTAAGTCTTGAATACCATTTTTGCCAATGGTAATTTTAAATGGTTCATTGTACACGTTTCCTGGAGAGCGGTTCCATTGTTGGCCTTCACCGTTATCCATGGGTAATTTTACCGTGTGCCCGGTTTCAAGATTAAAAGTTTCATAAGTATGTAATAAAGCCTGAACGTAATAGTCTCCCGATGGCACGTCTTTTAGGCTAGCATATGGAAATCCGAATACGGAATCATCAAAACTGATTTCATCACCGGCCTTCATATTTTCAACATCAACCCCAAAAATAAGCTGTGGTGTTAACCCTGAATTTATCTGAAAACGAGGTTCTTTCTCATTATTTGTGGAAAGCATCAATAAAAGACGCCCATCTAAGGCCTTATCACTTGCACTTTCAGCAAAAGAAACATTTATAAGATTGTTATTTATCTCGGTGGTATCACAAGAACTTAAGAGCGTGAAACCTAGAAATACTAGTAAAAAACGGATTTTCATGGCTGGTTGAAATTAGTACTAAAAGATACTAATTATAATACTGTTTCTACCGCCAAACAAAATCAATTGATTTACCTGCGCATTCTATGGCGCTCTCTGGCCAACAAGGTGTTTTTAAGCAACATGGCAATGGTCATTGGTCCAACGCCGCCAGGAACTGGAGTAATATAAGAAGCTTTCTTGCTCACATTTTCAAAATCTACATCACCTGTAATGTAGTATCCTCGTTCACGGGTCTCATCAGGCACGCGGGTAATACCTACATCTATAACAACCGCATCATCTTTAACCATTTCTGCCTTTAAGAAATTAGGCACTCCCAACGCAGAAATAACAATGTCTGCTTGTGATATAATTTGTGTAATGTTTTTGGTATGGCTGTGAGTTAAGGTAACAGTAGAATTACCCGGCCAACCCTTACGCCCCATCAAAATACTCATAGGTCGACCTACAATATGACTTCTACCGATAACAACGGTATGCTTTCCTTTGGTATCAACATTATAACGCTCTAAAAGTTCTAAAATACCAAATGGGGTTGCAGGGATAAAGGTGCTCATATCCAATGCCATTTTTCCAAAATTGGCAGGATGAAATCCATCTACATCTTTATCTGGATGAATGGCCATTATTACTTCTTGCGTACCTATTTGTTCTGGTAAAGGAAGCTGAACAATAAAACCGTCTATGTTTTCATCCTTATTAAGCTCATCGATTTTTTTCAGTAATTCTTGCTCTGAAGTAGTGCTGGGCATCTTAATCAACGTAGATTCAAACCCGATACGCTCGCACGACCTTACTTTGCTGCCGACATAGGTTAAGCTAGCCCCATCATTACCCACTATTATCGCGGCTAAATGTGGTACTTTTTCACCATTCGCCTTCATTTTTGCAACCTCGGCCGCAATTTCATTTTTGATATCGTTCGATACTTTTTTACCGTCAAGAATCTCCATTTTAATTTTTATAGTTTTTCCTTACTACTAACTACTAACTACTAACTACTAACTACTAACTACTAACAAATCAACGCATATTCTGCATCATCTGCATCATTTTTTTACCGCCACCACCTTGCATCATCTTCATCATTTTACTCATCTGCTCAAATTGTTTCAAAAGCTGATTTACATCTTGTATGGTTCTACCACTGCCCGCGGCTATACGTTTCTTTCTACTTGAATTTAATTTTGAAGGATTTGAACGCTCATCTGGGGTCATTGAGTGGATTATAGCTTCGATATGTTTAAATGCATCATCATCGATATCAAGGCCTTTTAGCGCTTTTCCAGCACCAGGAATCATTCCCATAAGGTCCTTCATGTTCCCCATTTTCTTGATTTGCTGGATCTGGCTTAAAAAATCGTCAAAACCAAAACGGTTCTTTGCAATTTTCTTTTGAATCTTACGTGCCTGTTCTTCATCGAACTGTTCTTGTGCGCGTTCAACCAGTGATACCACATCACCCATACCTAAAATACGGTCGGCCATACGTGAAGGATAGAAAACGTCTATCGCTTCCATTTTTTCACCGGTACCGATAAACTTTATAGGCTTGTCGACTACGGATTTAATGGATATTGCAGCACCACCTCTGGTATCACCATCTAATTTGGTTAAAATAACACCATCAAAATTCAATATATCATTAAAAGCTTTTGCTGTATTAACAGCATCTTGCCCAGTCATGGAGTCTACAACAAACAGGGTTTCTTGAGGGTTGATGGCCTTATGGATGTTTGAAATCTCATCCATCATTGCTTCATCAACGGCCAAACGACCTGCGGTATCTATGATAACAACATTACAACCGTTTTCTTTGGCATGTTTAACACCCGCTTTTGCAATGGCAATAGGGTCATTATTATCACGGTCAGAGAATACTTCTACACCTATTTGCTCACCAACAACATGTAACTGATCAATTGCCGCAGGACGATACACGTCACAAGCTACCAAAAGCGGTTTTTTAGTCTTCTTATTCTTAAGATAATTGGCCAGTTTACCAGAAAAAGTGGTTTTACCCGAACCTTGCAAACCAGACATTAGAATCACCGAAGGGCTACCCGTTAAATTTAACTCTTCAGCGTCACCACCCATTAAGGTGGTTAATTCATCTTTAACGATTTTAACCATTAACTGGCCAGGCTGTAGATTGGTCAAAACATTTTGACCTAAGGCTTTTTCTTTTACGGTATTTGTAAATTCTTTTGCAATCTTAAAATTAACATCGGCATCCAATAAAGCCCTGCGGACTTCTTTCATGGTCTCCGCCACGTTAATTTCAGTGATTTGACCACGTCCTTTAAGTACGTGTAATGCCTTATCTAGTTTCTCGCTTAAATTATCGAACATGCGCTTACATCATTTTTTTGAAGAAGCACAAATTTAAGAATAACTCTTGGATTACTGATAGCCAAAGTCTAGGTTGAATTTTTGCAAAAAGAAAAAGGACGACTTTTTCAAGTCGTCCTTTTTAAATTGATGTGGGGCAAAAATTATTTTTTTTTCTCAAATACTAAATTGTCAATTCCTCCATTCCCTCCGCTTACATCTTTGAGCTCTATTCTTGAGCTTGTATAAGAGACAATATCCCAATCATCGCTCAGTTCTTCAAAATCTAGGGGAGTAGAAAAGAAGATGTTAAAATCTACATCGCTTTCACTATTGCTGTCGTCATCAGAACTGGAATCAGTTATCGACCATGTGCCATTTATCTCATTAGTACCATTAACAGCTAATAGTGCGCCACTTGCATTAAAAGTGAAACTAAACCCATTAAAGTTTGAGGTTTCTTCCTTATCAGTATCAAAAAAGTAAGCTATTTCCCAAGTACCTTCAACCGCAATGGATTTAAGCTCAGTAATTTGCTCGGCAGAAAAATTGCCCGTCTGGTCCTTTGTTTCATCACAGCTTATTCCAGAAATAAGGGTGAATACGACCAACAATTTTAAAAATATTTTTTTCATTTTATATAGTGTTCTCGATTATCGATTAAAATTATTATGGTTTTTCAAAAACCAGCACATCAATGCTTCCATCACCTCCGCTCACACTTCTTAGCTCTATTCTATCCGCTGAGACTTCAACAATATCCCAATCATCGGTAAGGTCGCCATAGATTCCATCTTCATCAAAGTTCAAATAAAACTTTAACTCTTGGTCTTTGTTCCTTAAAACTCTCCAAAGCCCTGTCAAGAAAGGATCATCATTTACAGATAATTCCACTTGGTGCATGTTAGAGAAGCTAAAATCAACTCCGTTATATGCTGCGGTCATATCAACTTCAGCTTCTGAATATAAAGCTACATTCCATTGACCACCCAGCATGATATTTCTAATTTCCGAAACATCGGCATCACCAGCATTGTCATCACAAACACGTTGCAAGACCAATTCGTAATCAGTACCATCAACTTCGAACTTTAATCTTTCATTGGTAAGTTCTCGTAACGGCCAGTTGAAATTAACGGCTTGCTCGTCACCAAAGCTTATCAGTAAGGCAAGTTTCATCTCGGCATTCAGACCAACTTCCCAAGTACCCTCTGAAACCATTATTCCATTACTTAAGGTTACAACACCTTCAGCCATAAATTTAAATTCGTAACCTAAAAGTCTATCAATTTCTACACCTTCATTCTTCACTCTTTTAATAATCCACTCACACTCCTTTAAAATCTCTCTAAGGGTGTTTGGATCCTCGCCATTGGTGTCATTTTCACAATATTGCTTAAGAATGATTTTGTTGTTATCATCTCCAAAAAGTTTTATTCTACCTTCGCCTACCTCATAGACCAACCACTGTAAGTTAAAGTCAACAAGAACTTCAAACTCTAAATCCAATACTACACCATGGTCAGAAATACTTGTTTCCCATTCGCCAGTTAGCATATTACCTTCTCTATCTCTAACAGTAACTGCACCATCTTCGGTAAAGTTCATTAGGTACTCGAAATATTGATCTGTTTGATCTGTACCATCTCTTTTTAATTCACGAACCAACCAAGGACATTCTACCAAGTAAGCGTCTAATCTTTCTTCACTAAAGTCGTCATCATTATAATCATTGTCATCATCTTCATCGCATTCGTCTTTAGCTGCATCTAAAGCCGCAGCCAGTTCAGCATTGTTACTTACCATAACCTCGGTACCATCAAACTTTTTTAATGTGATGGGGAAATCAATACTTACCAGGTCATCATCCTCAAGACCTTCAAAGAATCTTCTTAACTCTTTATCACTGTTAATGGTAACTGAACCTGTTTGCTGTTCGTTAACATCAAAAGTGAAAAGAGTAATAGGGTAAACAAAATCGATACACTCAATATCATCATCATCGCCTTCTGTACATTCGGCAATTAGCTCACGGAGCGCTTCTTTATTTTCAATTGTGATTTCTGTAAAATCACCTAGTGTAATCGTAATAGGGAAGATTATTTCTAAAATATCTTCATCATCATCGAATTCATCAAAGATTTCTTCGATTAAATGAAGGTCTTCAATGGAATCAATAGTTATTTGAATTCCTGCTACCTCAACGGTATATGGAAAGTTGATTGCAAAACAACTTGCGCCATCAACAATATTATCAAAAGAACCATCTTTTGTAGAAGTGTTCTTTATCAAGCTTGCTGTCGTAGAACTTGCTGTTATAGTTTCTTGGTCGCTGCCGCCATTAACTTCTTCGAACTCTTCTTGACAAGAGTTAAAAATTAGAGCCATGCTAAAAAGCCCTAGATACATTAAATTTTTGATTATCTTTTTCATAATGATTTGGATTTATTCATTGCTTATTTGCTAGTAAAACAACATGGCTTAAAAATACCCTACCTCTTTTTTAATTTTTTTTAAAATATCTTTGAGCAAGCCAAGCGATACCTTTCTAAATGAGCAACGTATGTGAGGAGCAAATCTTTAGCTCCGTATTTAAAGCTAATTCTAAAACGATTTTCAACTATATATATTATAAGTTCGGAAATGAAGAAAAAGCAAATGATGCCGTACAGGAAGCATTTGTAAAACTCTGGGAGAATTGTGCCAAGGTAACTCCAGAGAAAGCAAAGTCTTATTTATATACCGTTGCCAACAATTTATATTTAAATGTTATAAAGGCAGAAAAGGTTCGCCTAAAATATGCAGATATGTATTCCAATTCGATCTCCAACGAGTCTCCTGAGTTCGTTTTGGAAGAAAAACAATTTAAACAGAAATTAGATAAGGCCTTAAATACTTTACCAGAAAACCAACGCACCACTTTTCTTTTGAATCGTATTGATGGAAAAAAATATGCAGAAATAGCAGAAATGGAAGGTGTAAGTATTAAGGCGATTGAAAAAAGAATGCATTTGGCATTAAAAACGCTAAGGGAAAAGATTGATGGGATATGATTTGGTTGAAAGTTGAAAGTGAAAGGTGACAACTGATTACTGATTACTGATTACTGATTACGAAAAAAAAAGTAGGGTTTTTGATTACTAGATTGTTATAAAGACATAAAGCATAGTGTTATGCAAGAAAATTATTTAGCAAAATGGCTCAATAACGAGCTTACCGAAGCAGAGCTCTCAGAATTTAAAAAATCTGATGAGTATGCCTCATATATAAGAATCTCTGAGGTTTCAAAGCAATTGAAAGCACCTGATTTTGATGCGGACAATGCTTATGAGAACTTTAAAAATGCTCAAGATTTTCATGAAACCAAAGTAGTTCCATTGCGTCCCTTTAAATCATTTTTAAGGGTTGCAGCAGCTATTGCCATATTACTGGCGGGCTCTTACTTCTTTTTGAATACGCTTGACCAATCATACAGCACGCAACTTGCCGAAAGAACGGAAGTGCAATTACCAGATAATTCTCAAGTAATATTAAATGCAGACTCTCAAATTTCTTTCAGTGAAAAGAAATGGACTAAAGAAAGAAATGTTGAACTAGATGGCGAAGCATTCTTTAAGGTAGCCAAAGGAAAAAAATTCACGGTTTCGACTGCATCAGGTACTGTATCCGTTTTAGGAACCCAGTTTAATGTTGAGAATAGAACTGATTTTTTTGAAGTTACTTGTTACGAAGGTTTGGTAAGTGTTCTATATAACAACAAAGAACGGAAATTACCGGCAGGAACTTCTTTTCTCGTAGTCAATGGAAAAGTAATGGATGATACTGCCATAAAAAATGGTCAACCATCATGGGTAAACAATGAGAGTTCTTTTAAAAGCATACCCTTGAAATATGTTTTGGCAGAGTTCGAAAGGCAGTTCAATGTTAAAGTTGAAACAGAAAATATTAATGATAATCAGTTATTTACTGGCAGCTTTAGCAACACAGCCATAAAAATTGCGTTAGAAAGTATAAGTACACCTTCAAAGATTAATTATAAATTAGAGGGTAATAATGTGCTTTTCTATGGCGAGAACACTCCGTAGCACTTTAGTCAAAATTCTTTTTTCGTTATTTTTCTTATTGTCAATACCATCTATTTTGGCACAAGAAGAAAACGAGGTATCCCTTAAATCTTATTTAACGGAACTCGAAAGTAAGTATGCTATTAAATTCTCATTTGTTGACGAAGATCTTTTCGGAGTGAAAATAACTGTTCCGAACTTCAATAATTTAAACTCCATTATCACAGCGCTTGAAACCCAGACGAAGTTAAAGATTGAAAAATTAAACCAGCGCTATTACACCTTAACAAAAAGTTCTTTGGTCTCGATATGTGCAAACGTATTAGACAATTATGCCCAAAATACCATACCTGGGGCTACTGTAGAAGTTTTAGGAAGCGAAATAGCTATTGTGACCGATTCAAACGGTAGTTTTTCACTTAATGATATCCCAAGAAACGCATCGCTCAAAGTTCGATACCTAGGCTATATAACAAGGTACATTGCCATCGACGACCTAGCGGATACCACTGAGTGTACGAACATCTTACTTGATGAAAATTTAGAAAGGCTCGAAGAGGTCGTGGTTTATGAATTTCTGACTTCGGGTCTTGTAAAACAAGCCGACGCTAGCATTACATTGAATACTGCGGAGTTAGGAATATTACCGGGCCTCATTGAACCTGACGTACTACAATCGGTTCAGGCATTACCCGGTGTTAAGAGTATTGATGAAACTGTTTCCGATATCAATGTCCGCGGGGGTACAAATGATCAGAACCTTATACTATGGAACAGAATTAAAATGTATCAATCTGGTCACTTTTTTGGATTAATTTCTGCCTTTAACCCTTATCTAACCGATAAGGTAACGCTGTACAAAAATGGCACACCAACGAATTATGGAGATGGCGTCAGTAGTGTTATTAGCATGCAAACCAAAGATGATATTGAGGGATTGTTTGTCGGTGGAGCGGGTATAAACCTCATTAGCGGAGATGTATATGGTCAATTTCCAATAAATGATAAAGTAGCTTTTCAATTCTCTGCACGTCGTTCGACCACCGATTTTTTAAACACACCGACCTATAACAGTTTTACAGAACGCGCTTTTCAAGATTCAGAAATACAGAATCAGCAGAATCAAACCATTGATGAAAATATTGATAGGGATGTTACTTTTCTTTTCTATGATTTTACTGCAAAACTCCTTTATGACATTAATGAAAATCAAAAGTTGCGTCTCAATTTTATCGGCATGACCAATGATTTACGGTATATACAAACAAATACGAACACCAGTGAAACCACACAAAGTTTTTTAGAACAGGCCAATGTTTCGCTTGGCTTACAACTTCAAAGTCAATGGAATTCTAAATTCTCATCACATTTAAACGTATATGTGTCCAGATATGACCTAGGTGCAGAAAACTTTTTTAATAATAATCAGCTGCTCATTCAAGAAAATACAGTTATCGAAAATGCCCTGAAATTTGATTCTACCTACGCCATTTCTGACCGGTTATCTTGGGGTAATGGCTACCAATATATTGAAACGGGCATAACAAATATTACCGATGTCACACAACCTCCTTTCGACTCAAATATTAGAGGTGTAATTCGAATACACGCTCCCTACTCACAAATCAACTATACTTCTTTTGAAAATAGGCTTATTGCGAGTGGCGGACTACGTGTCAACTACATCGAAAATCTTGATACTTTTTCTAAATGGTTGTTAGAGCCTAGATTAAATGTGAATTTTAGGTTAGCTAAAAACCTACGGGCGCAACTCTTAGGAGAATTCAAAAGTCAGTCTACCAATCAAGTAATAGACTTAGAACAGAACTTTTTAGGTGTCGAAAAAAGGCGTTGGATTCTTTCAGATGAAAATGAATTACCTATCACACGTAGCAAACAAGGTTCTATTGGACTTAACTACGAGAAAAATTCTTTTTATGTCGGATTGGAAGCGTTCTATAAAAAGGTTGAAGGTATTAGCACCAGAACCCAAGGTTTTCAAAATCAAAATCAATTTAGTGGAGAAATAGGCGAATACGATGTCAAAGGCCTTGAATTTTTAATCAATAAAAGAGGTAGCAATTATAGTACTTGGCTTAGTTATACCTACAATAAGAATGACTATAATTTCGACAGCATTCCTCCAAACCTTTTTCCAAACAATTTGGATGTGCGCCATGCGATAACCTTAGCCGGCACCTACAACATAAAAAAACTCAAGTTAGGCTTAGGGATTAATTATAGAACAGGTAAGCCATTTACTGCACCACAAGAAGGAGATGCAGCTTTAGATACTACCTCATTTCCCAATAGAATCAATTACGAAGAGCCCAATAGCAGCAGACTACCCGAATACTTGAGGGTTGATGCCTCTGCCAACTATGGTTTCAATATTACCAGAAGATTAAAAGGTAGCGCAAGTATTTCAGTCTTGAACTTGACCAATCGAAAAAATATATTAAATCAATATTACCGTGTTTCAGAAAACAATGAAATTGAAACGGTCATAAATAGCTCGTTAGGCATTACACCTAATGTGAGTTTTAGAGTTAAATTTTAAGAATGTTTAAGTCTAGACATCACTATAACATGAGGAAAAGTGATAGCTGCCAAGAAATAAATTAATATAGAAATAAGGTGTGCCCTATTATCAATAAAAAAAGCAAATAAAATACAAAGACCCACTACCGATACTGCCCAATAAACCCAAGAAGAATGCAAATACTTAATAAAGTGTTGCCTACTTGAATTGCCATATAAAAATTTAATCTGGTCTTTAAGTGAAGGTAGACTATGCCAGATTACAAAATAAATACAAAACCCCCAAAGAAGATTTGCAGTGGCAAATACAACGAAAAGTACCAATAAGTAAAAAAATTCTTCAACGAGATTAACCATTATCTTTTTTGTAACACTCATATACGCCAGAATTGTAGTAAGAAAAATGCCTGCCCCTAACAATCCATATCCAAAAAAGACATCTATAATTTCAAACCCGGTTACCTCTTCAAGTATTGAAGCCACCTTGTTTATATTTAAATAAAATATCATAAACAGTATTGTTAATCCATAAAAGAAGTACAATAGTTTCGAAAATAGTGACTCCTTGGTAGACTTACTGCTCAAATGTTGCTCACCAAAATGGTAACCGCTCAACATAATAAATAAGATGAGTGCAGCCGATGGATAGCACAAAAATAAGAGTGATATACTGCAAACTGTAAGAATATAGTAGCCTAAAACCCTATAAAAACCAAAAGAGAGACCATTCTTTTTTGCGCTTATGCGAATTACACTAATATCGTTCGCTCCATGCAAAACACCAAATGTTAGTATTAGAGCATAGGCCAAATAAGTTTGAATCGAACCACTGAACATCGTTGAAATCCAAAGACAAAAAAATGTACTTACAATAATCCAGTTCTTCAAAATACAAGAATTTTCATTTTGTTTAAATATATTAAAAAAATATTAAACAATATTATCTATTTTTTGTTTAAGTTTTATTAGATTTGATTCAACAAAATGCAAACAATTAACTTTTATATATATGAAAACAATGTTTCTAAACATGCCTCTTTTGGCAGACGTATCAAAAATTGCCACTGACGACTACGTCGGTTTTACATTCTTTGTGGGATGCATGGCTATGATGGCAGCTTCGGCTTTCTTCTTTTTATCAATGAACGATTTTGACAAAAAATGGAAAACTTCCATTTTAGTTTCTGGTCTTATCACCTTTATTGCAGCTGTGCACTATTGGTACATGCGTGATTACTGGGCTGCATTTGAAGAATCTCCAACATTTTTCCGTTATGTCGACTGGGTTTTAACGGTACCTTTAATGTGTGTAGAGTTTTACTTGATTCTTAAGGTAGCGGGCGCTAGAAAATCATTAATGTGGAAGCTTATTCTTGCATCCGTAGTAATGCTTGTTACAGGTTACTTTGGCGAAGCAGTATACAATACTGGTAGCGGACCTGCAGTTTGGGGTCTCATTTCAGGTATAGCTTATTTCTACATCGTATATGAAATTTGGTTAGGTAGTGCCAAAAAATTGGCGACCGAAGCGGGCGGTGCAGTTTTAAAAGCACATAAATTGCTTTGTTGGTTCGTATTAGTAGGGTGGGCAATTTATCCACTTGGATATATGGCCGGAACACCGGGCTGGTATGACGGACTTGCAAATTTAGGCCTTAATATGGATGTTATCTACAACATTGGAGACGCCATAAATAAAATAGGATTTGGTCTTGTGGTTTACGGTGCTGCAATTGCAGCTCGGGACAAGAACTAATCTTATAATTTTAGTTGGTTACTAAATTAAGGTCCAGACTTAAATCTGGACCTTTTACTTTTAGGGCTTGTACTTTAATTATTCAGCATTTTGCTCAAGTAGAAAAATATTTCTGGAAACTCGCGCTCTAAATCTCTTGGGCTTTCAAAAAAACTTTCAATCAATACCGCAAAAAATTCTACAAAATTGGTTTTGGCATAATCTCTTAAATAATCAGATTCTCTCATCTTTTCTTCAAAGCTGATAGAATCAAAGACCGTTCTTAATTTCATCAAACCTACTTTAAACCTTCTAGCCTCCCAAGTTGACTTTCTTCTATTTTCAAACAACAAGGCGTGAGCTACTTCATGTAGCCCTAAGTTTTTATTGTCATTCGGAATTTTAAACCCTTGTTTTAAGTCTTCGGCAGAAAAGACCAAAATTTTCATCCGAGGATTATATTCCCCTATATGATGGCGTTTCCCAATATTGGAATAATATTGTGAAGGATAAATAATAATTCTATTGATAGAATTCTCAAAACGAAAGTTTTTGAGCCCCATGGTCATCAAAATTGCAGACGCCGAAACATAGGCCTTTATTTCTTCCTTATTTTTAATATCACCATAAAAAACAAAAGGTTTCTTTGATTTAAACCAAGCAAAACGCTTTAAAAAAAGTTTTCGTTGTGCGGCACCAAAGGATTCAAAAGGAACAAGAAAGCTACTTATAAAGCGACGTTCTTTAGCGTTTATAGGCTTTACAGGGTGAAAAAGATTAAAGAACGTAAACCGTTCATGCGCAAAACGTTCATAGAGCGCCTTTACAAAAACAAACAACAGCCCTACAACCAAGATTATAGCTGCAATTTGTTTTTGGGTTTCGGTTAAATCTTCCATTAGATTGGTTATATGTTATTAGCCTTAAACTGTAGTTTTTAGTACTTTTAAATATATGAGTTTAGAAAACAGATTGAATAATTTTGGCTACGATGATAAAGAGATAGAGGAGTTAGATACACCTACTATTCAAAGTTATCTGAATTTAGTTACTGAAAACTTAAGGTCAAATATTAAAAAAGTAAACCGAAATTCTTTTTTATTAATCCTAAGTGTAATCCTATACTTTTTAATTATCACGGAAAATCCTGATGCAAAAAAAGTTGAAATTCTTTTTTTGGAAATAAATGACACAAAAATTTTACTATCTATTATTCCAGTATTTTTTTCATTTGTTTTTTTTCAGAATATTGCCCTATGGATCAACTCAACTAACTTAAATTCTCTTTTTGAAAGATTGGTTCAAAAATTATTTGAACTTGGCATCTTTACAAATACCTCATATAAACTACTTCCCTTTTCTCTATTAGTTGATTTATCAAAGTATCAGTTTGTAAACAAAAAAATACATTGGATTCTAAAAATGCCAATATGGTTAATATTAATTGCTCTACTTTTATTTCCAATATTCTTTGAAGGTTATGCAATTTTCAATATTATAAAAAGTAAAAATTATAATTTCCTATCAATAACTTGTGCTCTCTTGACACTAGTTTTTTTCTTAGTCACTATAATCCATATTGGCTATGCAGGAAAAGATAAAATAAAACCAAATTCAGACAAAGAGGAATAATTACATACGTTCAGGAACATCCACTCCCAATAACTTAAATGAAGACTGAATAACTTCCCCAACTTTTCTAGAAAGAGAAACCCGCAAAAGTCGTTTCTGCTCATCAGCTTCGCCCAAAATAGATACTTGCTGGTAAAAAGAATTAAATTCTTTTACCAAATCATACGTATAATTCGCGATAAGTGCCGGACTATAATTCTCAGCGGCCAATTGCACGGTTTCCGGATAAAGCTGTAACTGCTTTAACAACTCCTTTTCTTTTTCATGAAGTGCTAAGTCACTAGTATCTAAGTCTTTTACCGAATCAGCAATACCGAGGTCATTTGCCTTTCGCAAAATAGACTGAATTCGAGCGTAGGTGTATTGAATAAAAGGGCCTGTATTTCCTTGAAAATCAACAGACTCTTCAGGATTGAATAAAATTCGTTTTTTAGGATCTACTTTAAGTATGTAATATTTTAATGCACCAAGACCAATAATTTTATAGAGGTCTTGCTTTTCTTCTTTCGTATAACCTTCCAATTTGCCCAAATCTTCAGAAATAGTCGCTGCTGTGCTAGTCATATTCTCCATTAAATCATCGGCATCTACTACAGTACCTTCTCGGCTCTTCATTTTTCCAGATGGTAAGTCTACCATACCATAACTTAAATGGTATAACTTTTCAGCCCAAGAATAGCCTAGTTTCTTTAGAATTAAGAATAATACTTTAAAATGATAATCTTGCTCATTACCTACGGTATATACCATCCCGTTAATGTCCGGAAAATCAGTTACCCTTTGAATTGCCGTACCAATATCTTGGGTCATGTAAACCGCGGTACCGTCTGATCTTAGTACGATTTTCTCATCTAAACCTTCATCGGTGAGGTCTATCCAAACACTACCATCGGTCTTTTTAAAGAAAACCCCTTTTTCAAGCCCTTCTTTAACCACATCCCGTCCTAAAAGATAGGTGTCACTTTCATAATAGAGTTTGTCAAAATCAACCCCCATATTTTCATAGGTGGTATCAAAACCTTCATACACCCAACCATTCATCTTTTTCCAAAGGGAAACTACATCCTTATCTCCTGCTTCCCATTTACGAAGCATTTCTTGGGCTTCAACAAGGATCGGAGCTTCTTTCTCTGCAATTTCTTTATCCTTTCCATCAGAAACCAATTCTTGAATCTCAGACTTATAGGCCTTGTCAAAAGCTACATAGTATTTCCCGACCAAATGATCTCCTTTTAATCCCGAAGATTCAGGTGTTTCATCTTCACCAAACTTTTGCCACGCCAACATACTTTTGCAAATATGTATGCCACGATCGTTGATGATTTGGGTTTTATATACTTTATGTCCGGCCGCTTTTAATATCTCAGCAACCGAATAACCTAAAAGATTGTTTCTAATATGTCCCAGATGCAGTGGTTTGTTTGTGTTCGGTGAAGAATACTCGACCATAATCGAATCTTTAGAAGCTACTTTTGCATAGCCATAGCTGGCATCTGTGGAAATAGTTCTGAAGAAATCTAGGTAATACGAATCCGCTATCACCAAATTTAAAAAACCTTTGACTACATTAAATTTAGAAACCTCAGTTACTTTAGCGACAAGATACTCCCCTATTTGTGTTCCGATTTGCACCGGATTGCCCTTTACAACACGTAACATTGGAAAAACTACAACGGTGATATCTCCCTCAAAATCCTTACGGGTGGGTTGAAATTCTACTGAGGATAAATCAGCTTCGAATAAATCTTTGACCGCTTGTTGTACTTTTTGCTCTAAAACCTTTTGTAGCTCCATCAAAATTGCCTTTTCAAGCTGCAAAACTACGTTTTTTTAACCTTTTTAGATAAGATTAAGACTATTCAAAAGTCATGAAACCCTGTATTTCACTAATTTTAAGATATGTTACTAAATGTTTCGTACAACGATAAGAAAATAACCAAAAAGGTTGATGATGAAGTGGGCAAACCCTTTACCCTAAAAGAACGTCTAAAACTAGGAGGAATTGGTTCTCCGAAGCTATTTATTAAAGAAACCAGTATTGAAATACAGAACCTTTTGATATTAGATAACAACAGAAACTCATGTAATATAGAAATGCGACCTAAGGGTATTATCGTTCGTTTTAGATCATTACTTGAAACGTATGCATTAGTGATTCCATATTATAAACTAACCATCTATAAAGGTGATTTTGCCGTATATTCTATTTATCGAGATCATTATTTTATCAAGGTACAATCAGATACCAAGGCCATTCAAAAATATTTTAGAAAATTATTGGACTATAAGGCAGACAATGCCCCCACTTCAATTGAAGATTTATAATGTTTAAGAACCATCCAAAAATTGATGTAGAACCTAATGATTTTGACCGAAAACTAATTTTAGCAGGTTGGCTTCTGGTCGCGCTCAATTTTATTTTGGTTTTTTCTTTTTATGCTAGCTTGCCAGAGGTTATTCCTACCCATTTTAATATAAAAGGTGAAGCTGACGGGTTTGGAAATAAATCAACACTTTGGGTACTGCCCATTCTAAATCTAGTAATGTATTTTGGAATGACTATGCTCGCTACTAAAATGAAGCCATGGAACTTTAATTACCCCACCAAGGTAACCGAGAAAAACGCGTCAAAGATCTATGCAATAAGTATTCGAATGTTAACCTGGCTCAATCTTGGCATTGCATTAATTTTTCTGGTGATTTCACTTAATGCTATACTAATGGCAAAAGAAGTAAATCATTTTAGCATTGGCTGGGTCATAATTGTTTTGTTATTGGCAATAACCTTAGGCCCCTTTATATCCATTTTTAAAATGTTCAAAGTTCCCAAATCATGAAGATTCTGCTTACAGGTGCCAATGGTTATATCGGTATGCGATTGCTTCCGCAATTGCTTGATGCTGGCCACGATGTTGTCTGCACCGTTAGAGACGCCTCACGTTTATCGGTAGACCAAGAAACCCTGGCTAAGATCAAGGTTTTAGAAATTGATTTTTTAGATGATGTTTCGGAAGGAAAAATTCCGAAGGATATTGATGCTGCCTATTTCCTAATACACTCCATGACCTCATCAACCAAAGATTTTGATGAGATGGAGGCTATTACCGCTAAAAATTTCAATGCCCTGGTAAAAGACACCAACATTAAACAGGTTATTTATTTAAGTGGCATTGTCAATGACAAAAATCTTTCTAAACATCTTTGGTCTCGAAAAAATGTAGAAGAGATTTTATACAAAGGCAATTTTAGCCTTACCGTTTTACGTGCCGGAATTATTGTGGGTTCTGGTAGTTCTTCGTTTGAAATTATACGAGATCTATGCGAAAAACTTCCGTTTATGATTACCCCAAAATGGGTTTTGACCAAAACGCAGCCTATAGCTATTCGCGATGTCATTGCGTTTTTAACGGGAGTACTAGGGAATTCAGAGACCTATAATGAATCATTTGACATTGCGGGGCCAGATGTGCTTACTTACAAAGAAATGCTCCATCAATACGCCAAGGCAAGAGGTTTCAAAAATTGGATAGTCACCGTACCGGTAATGACACCAAAACTATCCTCATACTGGTTATATTTTGTTACCTCAACCTCATATAAATTGGCGCTAAACCTAGTCGATAGCATGAAAATTGAGGTCATTGCAAACGACAATAGACTTTCTGAGCTGTTAGATATTACGCCACATTCCTACATGGAAGCTATTGACATGGCCTTTAAAAAAATTGAGCAGAATCTTGTTATGAGTAGTTGGAAAGACAGCATGGTCAGCGGTCGTTTTAATAAGAATCTTGAAAAGTATGTTCAGGTTCCCAAGTTTGGGGTGCTTAGGGATGAACAAAAACTAAAAGTAGACGACCCAAAAAGGGTGTTAAAAAGAATTTGGAAGATAGGAGGCAAAACAGGTTGGTATTATGGCAACTGGCTCTGGAAAATTCGAGGGTTTTTAGATAAACTTTTCGGTGGTGTTGGACTTAGAAGGGGAAGAACACATCCTGATAAAATTTTTGCTGGAGATGCCCTTGACTTCTGGCGTGTTCTTTTAGCTGACAAAAAAGGAAAACGTTTATTACTTTTTGCCGAGATGAAACTACCTGGCGAAGCTTGGCTAGAATTTAAAATTGACGAAGACAATGTGTTGCATCAAACTGCAACTTTTCGTCCACGTGGCCTAAAAGGTAGGTTATACTGGTATAGTATAGTGCCTTTGCATTATTTTATTTTTGGCGGTATGATCAGAAATATTGCCAAAAAATAATCTTGGCTCGACTTTTGAAGCAACCATTCCCAATCAAAAAACGTCTTTATCTATATACATCACTTTATCAAAAAACCAATTTACATGAAATCATATTACACGCTTACACTATTACTTTGCCTATCTGTTGTTTCATCTAGCCTAGCACAAACTATTTCATCAAAAGTAGTCGATGGTAAAACCAAAAACCCTATTCCATATGTAACCATTCAGTATGGCGAAAACCAAGGCGTAATTTCTAATGAAGAAGGCAGATTTAGTTTTGTATTAGATGCTACCACGCAAAAACTTGATTCTATCTATATCTCTAGTATGGGCTATGAAAAATTGGGTTTTACCTATGAAAGCCTATTAGATAGTGTTATTTACATACAACCAAAAGCTATTGAACTTAGCGGAGTATACCTATTCGATAAAGAATTAGAGGTTGATGAGATTATTGACAAAATGAAAGAGCGTTTACCTCAGAACACAAATAATGACCCCATAAAACAACGTTATTTCTTGAGACAGTCGGTTTTTGGGAACATCCAAAAAGTGGATTTCGGATTTGAAAAATCCTCTATTGAAGAGCTAGACAAGGAGTTTATCGATAGCCTTGCAAGTATAATCCCTAGAAATTCATATCACTATACTGAAGCTCTCGGTGATTTCTACAAGACTAAAAAAGACTATAAAGTGAATGTCTTAAAAGCAGCCAATCTTTATGATAAAAAAGATATCGGCTCTTTTGATGAATTGGGTAAGCGTATGGAGAATATCTTCAAACAAAACGTTAAGCCTGATTCCTATTTAAAAATAAAATCAGGAATCTTCAGTGAAAAAATACAGGTAGATTCTATTATGAGTGATTTAGAAGCCGAAGAGGCCAAAGAACTCGAAAAAGAAATGAAGAAAGACACCGTCTCTGACTTTGTAGATGAACAAAAACACATTTTTGACGAACTCTTAGGCGAGGTCTTTTACGAAGAAGACACTAAACTAAATGTCATAAACAAAAGTAGGAAGTATGAATTCGAACTTGCCGGATATGCCGATATTGACAACGCTGGAGTTTATGTAATCGATTTTAAACCAAAGGGCGGTGCAGACTTTAAAGGAAGAATCTTTGTTAATATTGAAGATTTTGCCATCATGAGAATTGACTTTGAAAATCTTAAGAACCTAAGAAACTTCAGGTTATTAGGTATTTTTTATAGGGAAATACTATATAAAGGTTCAATGCACTTTACGAAACTCTCCAATAACAAGTATGACTTGAAATTTGTGGATTTTAGTTTTGGACGTTGGTTTAGATTTGATAGACCGCTAGATGTCATAGAAAAAAACAAGCATGTTAAAGGTAGAAACAAACAAAATGAACTACGTTTAAATATTGATTTTAGAATGACCAATACCAATAAATGGGAACTCGTGATTTTTGACAATACCATTATCGACCAAAACCAGTTTGATAGTTTTAAAGAAGATAAAAGTATCAAGGCCACCTATATGGCAAAGTATGACCCTGAATTTTGGAAAGGTTACAACATTATGGAACCCAACCAGGCCATTAGAGAGTTTACAGCTACAGAATCAGACTAAGCTTTAGGTAAAAACACCTCCGCCATCATACAGCGTGCCGAACCACCCCCACAAGTTTCTATAGTTTCTAAAGAACTGTGTATGATATCGCAATGCTTTTTAATAGCACTTATTTGATCTTCGCGCAAACTGTGGTATGCCGCTGAGCTCATGACCATAAAGCGTTTGTCTTTCGCACCATATACTTGCAGCATATTGCCAGCGAAATGATGCATTTGTTTTTCCGTAATAGTAATAATCTCTTTACCATCTTTTTTTAGATGTTCGGTAACGTTTTTACGTTCCTTTTTATCATCTATGGTATCCAAACAAATAACAGCGAAAGTCTCTGCCATTGCCATCATTACATTGGTATGGTAAATTGGCAATCGCTGACCATCTACAGTTTGATTAGCAGTAAATATGACCGGAAAACAATCAAAATCTTCGCAAAACTCGATGAACAATTCTTCATGTGCCCTTTCTGAAAGTGCACAGTAGGCCTTTTGATTAACCCTATCCTTTAAAATACTGCCGGTACCCTCTAGAAAAACGCCTTCTTTCTCAGCTGAAGTATAATCGACTATATTATCTATTCGAAAGCCTTTTTCTTCAAGAATGTCAAAAACATCTTCGCGTCTTTCTTTTCTACGATTTTCAGCAAACATGGGGTAAACCACTACTGTACCATTAGCATGAAATGAAACCCAATTGTTCGGAAAAATAGAATCTGGGGTATCGGTTTCTTTTCGATCATCAACAACGATTACATTTACTCCTCTATCGCGCAATACACTTACAAAGTCGTCAAACTCTTTTTGAGCTCTTGTGTTGATCGTTTGATTCTTTATGTCTATATCTTCTTGAAAATAATTATTTACAGCCGTCTGCTCGTTCATACGAAAAGCCACAGGGCGAATCATTAGGATGGTATTGGTAATCTGCATTTAAATACTTTTTCTTTATTCGCGAATTAAGGGCAAGGTACTGCATCGTAAAAGCCCCTCTTGTTTGGCAATCTCAGCATAGGGGATTTCTTCTACGGTAAAACCTTGACCTCTAAGCCAGTTGTTTAGTCTAGTAAAGTTACGTTCGGAAACTACAACTTCAGGTGATATTGAAAATACATTGCTAAACATTTGATACATTTCTTCAGCCGTTATTTCAAATATATTTTCTGTTCCAAAATAATTTACAAGCCATTGATACTCTTCTTCAACCAAAAATCCATTTTTATGAAGAATGGCCTTATCTTTTCCGATAGGCTGAAAACAACAGTCTAAATGCAAAGCGTTTTCTTTGGCATTCGTATTGGATTTTCTTAGTTCAAAAGACTTTACAGTTTTGTTTGGGAATTGTTTTTTTAAAAATTCTATCGCTTCTTTATTTGTTCGGGCCGTTATATAATCAGGATAATCTGAACCGGTATACGTGCCTACAAAGATATAATCGTTCCAAGGCATCACATCCCCTCCCTCTATATGCACTTCTTCAGGAGGATATATGATATTTTCTGGCTTTATTTCACTTATTACATGCTGTATCGCTTGAAACTCTTTTTCCCTATCGGGCAGAATATTGGCATGCACCAATTTATCACCAATTACAAAAGCGATGTCTCTAGAGAATATCTGATTACAATCGTGTAAAACAGATGGCCTATAAACCTTTACACCATACTTCTCAAATACTTTCGCAAAGGCTTCCATTTCTTCAATCATATCAGCTTCTGTAGGATAAGTTCCAGCGAGAATATGCTCTAAAGACTTAGGGTCATAGGCTTCCTCAGGTATTGGTGTTGGGCCACAACTTTCAGCAGTACCAAGCACCACAGCTTTTAAAGGCGAAGTTTCATTGTTAATGTTCAACTGAAGCATTTGAAAAATTTTTATAAAATAAACTCGTTTTTTGGTATAAAAAAAGCCCTTTTATTAGATAAAAGAGCTTTATTGTTTTTATTAAGGTAGCAATCTACCTCTTGTCAACGCCAACAAAAGGGCGGTAGTTTTCACCTACATAAATTTGCCTTGGTCTACCAATAGGCTCATTACGTAGACGCATCTCTCTCCATTGTGCTATCCACCCCGGCAATCTTCCTAAAGCGAACATTACCGTGAACATATCCGTAGGTATGCCCAGCGAACGATAAATAATGCCCGAATAAAAATCTACATTTGGATAAAGCTTTCTTTTTACAAAGTACTCGTCTTCAAGCGCCTCTTTCTCTAATCCTTTGGCGATATCTAAAATAGGGTCGTTAATGCCCAAATCCCCTAAAACTTCATCAGCGGCCTTCTTGATAATCTTTGCCCTTGGGTCAAAATTTTTGTAGACCCTATGCCCAAAGCCCATTAACCTAAAAGAATCTGATTTATCCTTGGCTTTGGCCATATATTTTTTGGTATCACCGCCATCGGCCTCAATAGCTTCTAACATTTCTAATACGGCTTGGTTTGCACCACCATGCAATGGGCCCCACAATGCCGAAATACCGGCAGAAAGGGAAGCAAATAATCCCGCATGAGAAGAACCAACTATTCGCACCGTCGATGTAGAACAGTTTTGTTCGTGGTCAGCATGTAGAATAAGTAACTTATCCAACGCATCAATAACCACTCTATTTCTTTTATATTCTTGATTCGGTCTTTTGAACATCATTTTATGAATGTTCTCAACGTAACCTAAAGAATCGTCCCCATAATCTAAAGGGAGTCCCATTTTCTTGCGCATAGCCCAAGCAACCAATACCGGAAACTTGGCCAGAATACGCACAATGGAATTGTACATAGCATCGCTGGAAGCCACATCGACCGAACCAGGGTTAAATGCCACTAAGGCACTCGTAAGTGAAGATAATACACCCATTGGATGAGCAGACTTTGGAAAACCGTCCAAAATCTTTTTCATTTCCTCATCTACATGAGATTCGTTCTTAATATCTAAATGAAAGGCAGCCAACTGCTCTTTGTTTGGCAGCTCTCCAAAAATCAAAAGGTAGGC
This sequence comes from Croceitalea marina, assembly GCF_042684265.1. Taxonomy (NCBI): domain Bacteria; kingdom Pseudomonadati; phylum Bacteroidota; class Flavobacteriia; order Flavobacteriales; family Flavobacteriaceae; genus Croceitalea; species Croceitalea marina. The sequence goes on from NZ_JBHULB010000083.1 coordinate 67,849, forward strand.
CACCTCAAGAAAATCAGCCTTTTCGGCAAGTTCTTCAATTGAGTACCCGCGGTAACGTAAAATTCCTTTTTCACCATCTAAAAAAGTAATTGCACTTTCACAAGAGCCTGTGTTTTTGTAACCTGGGTCAATGGTAACGATTCCGCTAGTTCCCCTCAAAGTTTTAATATCGATTGCCAACTCATCTTCCGTTCCCTTTATAACCGGGAATTCATACTTTTTTCCTTCAAATTCAAGTGTTGCTTTGTCCGACATTTAAATGATTTATAGTTATTATGATAAGCTGTTAAAATTACGAAAAAGGAAAGGTTTTAACAATAATGCCCTTCAATTTTGGAGAATTCTTAACAATACTTGAAGTAAGAAAATAGGTTTACATTTTATAAAGAACCTTATAATATTCATCTACTGATTTTTGCCACGTGAATCGTGCTTTCTTAGCGTTAGTTTGAATCTTTTTCCATGTTGGTTTATCGTTTACAAAAATATCCAACGCAATATCAAAAGTGGAAAGCATATTTTTAATCTTTTGGTCATAAGAGTCCCCATCAAAACCAAAACCTGTTTTCATATGCTTAACGGTATCTATAAGTCCGCCCGTATGGTGAACCAAACAGGGATTTCCGTTTCGCATGGAGAGCATTTGACTGATTCCGCATGGCTCAAAAAGGCTTGGCATAAAGTAGAGATTAGATTCTAAATACATAGAATCAATCAAATTCTCCGATTGTCCGTTTGTGAAAATGAAGTTCTTGTGCTTGTAACTGATATCCCTAAATAGTTCTTCATATTCTGGGGCTCCAGTTCCAAGAAGGATAAAAATACCATCTATTTTCTCTAGCTTTTTTAAGATAGCAACGAAAGCCTCCGGAGAACGTTTAAAAAAATAGAATTTTTGTTCCGTTAATCGAGCTACACTCGAAACAATAAACTTTGGTTCGTTATCTACATATTGCATAATTTTCTCCCCGGTATGGGCCAAAAAATCAGCTTTATATTTTTTTGACTCTTCTTGAAGCCAGCTAAAAAGGGCCTTAACCGTATTTCGATAGATTTGGCCTTTTTCTTCGACATTAATATTCTTGTAATTACAGCCGTTAAGAATACCAAAAAGTCTATTTTCTTTATCGGCCTGTTGCAAATCTTTCTCTAAGCCCTCACCTCCGATAAATTCTGGTGGTGAACTCGGCTTCATTACATCTTCTTTGTAGGAGGGAGACACTGTATGAACGGCATCTGCCAAACGGATGCCTACTGCCATTAAATTAATACAATCTTGATACCTGTAATCAATAAGGCCTTTTTCATCAAAAGGAATATCAGGAAACCAATTTCGTAAAGAAGAATAATTATCTTCAAAAGGGCGGATACCTTGTATCGCTAGGTTATGAATACTATAGACAAATCTTATTTTTCTAAGATTCTCATAACCTCTATGATATTCTCTAAGAAAAAGCAATAAACTAGAATGCCAATCGTGAAGGTGAACAATATCTAATTTACCGAAGGCCCCTTTTTTTATAGCTTCGGCTACCGCAGTACAAAAAATAAAATATTTAATAGCATCTGTATAAAAAGGCTCTTCGGGGTCATCATGATAAATATGTGCAATACCCCCCGCCTCTATTTCGGGATGGTGAACAACATAATGATAGACATTTGGATACTCTTTTTTCGGTTTAACCTCATACAACTCAGCAGTATAAACCATCCCGCGAAGCGAAAAGTTCAACTTGGTCTTTAAGACCCCTTGTTGGTGTAACCTACCATAAGAAGGAACAACCACATGGGCCTTATCTCCTTTTTCAGAGATTTGTCTGGGAACATCTCTTACTACATCTCCCATTCCGCCAGCTTTGCAATTGGCTATACCATCGTTCTCAGCTGCTGCAAAAAGAAAACTATTCATATCCTTTCTATAATTAGTTGGTCTCGAAGCATAATATACATTATCTATAGTTCAAAAAAAAGCCTTTCTAAAAGAAGAAAGGCTATGATTCAATTTTTACACTATAGAAATAATTCTACTTTATTTTAAATGCTTTTTCCTGAGGATAGTAAGCAGTGTCACCTAATTCTTCTTCAATACGAAGCAGTTGATTGTATTTGGCCATACGATCACTTCGAGAAGCTGAACCAGTTTTAATCTGACCCGTATTCAACGCAACCGCCAAATCTGCAATGGTATTATCTTCGGTCTCTCCTGAACGATGCGACATCACTGAGGTATACCCAGCATTTTTGGCCATATTCACGGCTGCAATTGTTTCTGTCAACGTGCCTATTTGGTTTACCTTGATAAGAATAGAATTCGCAATTCCGTTCTCTATACCACGAGAAAGACGCTCCACATTGGTAACAAATAAATCGTCACCTACCAATTGCACTTTATCACCAACTTTATCGGTTAGCATTTTCCAACCGTCCCAATCGTTCTCGTCCATACCATCCTCAATTGAGATAATAGGGTATTTTGCACATAAATCGGCTAGGTACTGGGCTTGCTCTTCAGAAGATCTTACTTTTCCTTTATCGCCTTCAAACTTTGTATAGTTATATTTTCCATCTATATAAAATTCAGCGGCAGCGCAATCTAAAGCAATCATCACATCATCACCTAGTTTATATCCCGCTTTATCAACAGCTTTTGCAATAGTATCCAAAGCATCTTCTGTACCACCTTTTAAAGTAGGCGCAAACCCACCTTCATCACCAACAGCAGTGCTCAATCCTCTATCATGCAGTACCTTTTTTAGATTATGGAAGATTTCAGTTCCCATTTGCATGGAATGACTAAAATCTTTCGCCTTGACAGGCATCACCATAAACTCTTGAAAAGCAATAGGTGCATCTGAATGTGATCCACCGTTGATAATGTTCATCATCGGAACAGGAAGTGTATTAGCACTAACACCACCAACATATCGATATAATGGCATACCCAACTCTTCCGCTGCAGCTTTTGCAACAGCTAAAGAAACACCTAGAATAGCATTAGCGCCTAATTTTGATTTATTTGGGGTACCATCTAAATCAATCATCGCTTGGTCGATAAAGTTCTGCTCAAAGACAGAAACACCAACTAACTCTTCTGCAATGAGGGTATTCACATTATTGACCGCCTTTCCAACACCCTTGCCCATAAAAGAGTCTCCTCCATCACGCAGCTCTACAGCTTCATGCTCGCCAGTAGATGCCCCCGATGGAACAGCTGCACGGCCCAAAACTCCGTTTTCCGTAACTACATCAACCTCTACAGTTGGGTTACCTCTCGAATCTAAAATTTGTCTCGCATGAATATTGATAATAATGCTCATTGTTTTATTTATTTGTGATTGAAATTAAGAAGAACGAAGATACGAAAGGACGCTCTTTTAGCCTTAAAGAAAACTACATAACTACCTGATAATAACCTAAAAATAAACTACAACGTTTTAGTTAGCACTTGTTTTTATGGCATCGAAAAATTGATCAAAAAGATAATCTGCATCATGCGGCCCAGGACTTGCTTCTGGATGGTACTGAACAGAAAATACATTTTTACCCTTCAACTTTAGTCCGGCTACCGTGTTATCATTTAGATGGGTATGTGTAATCTCTAGATCACCATTTGCTTCAGCCTCTTCTCTATTAATAGCAAAGCCATGGTTCTGAGATGTAATTTCACCTTTACCCGTCATCAGATTTAAAATAGGGTGGTTTATACCTCTATGTCCATTATGCATTTTATAGGTAGAAACTCCGTTTGCAAGTGCCAATACCTGATGCCCTAGACAAATACCAAATAAAGGCTTATCCAATTCCAACAGGGCCTTGGTAGTTTCAATAGCTTCAGTTAAAGGCTCAGGATCACCTGGTCCGTTCGAGATAAAGTATGCATCGGGGTTCCAAGCAGTCATTTCTTCTTTAGAAGTATCGAATGGAAAAACTTTCACACATGCACCGCGTTTTGCCAGGTTTCGAAGAATATTCTTCTTGATACCAATATCCAAAGCAGAAATCTTATACTTTGCATTCTCATCACCATAGATGTAAGGTTCTTTAGTTGAAACTTTAGAGGCCAGCTCTAAACCTTTCATACTTGGCACTTCTTTTAATTCTGCTTTTAAAGTTTCAATATCGTCAACCCTTGTAGAAATAACCGCATTCATCGCACCGTTGTCTCTAATGTAACTCACCAAGGCCCGAGTGTCAACATCAGAGATTGCCAGTAAATCGTTTTTTTCAAGAAATTCCAACAAACTAGCATTTGCGCTTGGTCTAGAGTAGTTATAGCTGAAGTTCTTGACAATCAAACCAGCAATTTTTATAGAATCTGATTCAATTTCATCTTCATGTGTTCCATAATTACCAATATGCGCATTAGTGGCCACCATAAGCTGTCCATAATATGAAGGATCTGTAAAAATCTCTTGATAACCTGTCATACCAGTATTGAAACAAACTTCACCAAATGCAGTTCCTTCTCTATCTCCTACGGCTTTCCCATAAAAAATAGTCCCGTCCTGTAATAATATAAGTGCTTTTTTTCTTGTGTGATATTTCATATCGTAAATAAAATTTAACAAAAAAACATAAAAAAAGGATACGTTTTAGCGTATCCTTTAATGTATTTTAAACTAGTAATTAACATACTATTCTTCAGAGTCATCAGTTGCTGTTGTCTCAACTGGTGCTGGGGTTGCCTTTTTGCCTCCACCACCTCTTCTGCTTCTTCTCGTAGTTTTCTTAGCAGGTTTGTCCGCGTTATAGATTTCGTTGTAATCAACCAACTCTATCATTGCCATATCTGCATTATCACCTAGTCGGTTACCCAACTTAATGATTCTAGTGTAACCACCTGGTCTATCACCAATTTTCTCAGCAACATCACCAAACAATTCGGTTACAGCATGTTTATCTCTCAGATTACTAAAAACAACTCTACGATTGTGAGTTCCTTTTTCAATAGTCTGATTATTTTCAGCTTTTGATTTTGTAATCAATGGCTCAATAAACTGCTTTAAAGCTTTTGCTTTTGCAACGGTCGTGTTTATTCTTTTGTGCTCAATTAAAGAACATGCCATATTAGCAAGCATTGCCTTTCTATGGGCCGCTGTTCTACCTAAGTGGTTAAATTTCTTTCCGTGTCTCATTTTTCTATATTATCATCTTGCTACCAAATCCGTTATCGCGGAGAGCAAAATATGATTATTTAATCTTTATCTAATTTATACTTTGCCAAATCCATTCCAAACTGAAGTCCTTTGTTAATCACTAGTTCTTCTAATTCGGTCAATGATTTTTTACCAAAGTTTCTAAATTTCATTAAGTCGTTCTTATTGAAAGAAACCAAATCTCCTAAAGTATCCACTTCCGCAGCTTTCAAACAATTTAGTGCACGAACTGACAAATCCATATCGACCAATTTGGTTTTCAATAGTTGACGCATGTGCAATGATTCTTCATCATAAGTCTCGGTCTGCGCTATCTCATCAGCTTCTAACGTGATACGCTCATCTGAAAACAACATGAAGTGGTGTATTAAAACCTTAGCCGCCTCTGTTAAAGCGTCTTTAGGATGGATAGAACCATCAGTAGAGATTTCAAAAACCAACTTTTCATAATCGGTCTTTTGCTCTACCCTAAAGTTTTCAATACTATATTTTACGTTTTTGACCGGTGTGTAAACCGAGTCAACCGCAATACTTCCTATTGGAGCATTAGATTTTTTATTCTCTTCCGCAGGAACGTAACCACGTCCTTTTTCAATAATTACTTCTAGGTTTATTGAAACCTTAGCATCCATATTACAGATAACCAAGTCTGGATTTAAAACCTGATACCCTGAAATAAATTTTTGAAAGTCACCAGCGGTCAATTTATCTTTTCCGCTCAACGAAACAGAAACTGTTTCACTTTCAACATCATCAATCTGTCTTTTAAAACGAACTTGTTTTAAATTTAAGATTATCTCCGTCACATCTTCAACAACGCCCGGGATAACCGAAAACTCATGCTCAACTCCATCGATTCGTACTGCAGTTATTGCAAAACCTTCTAGAGAAGAAAGTAGTACTCTTCGTAATGCGTTCCCAACAGTTAATCCATAGCCAGGCTCCAAAGGGCGAAATTCGAATTTCCCCTCGAAATCTGTCGAGTCTATCATTATAACTTTATCGGGCTTCTGAAAATTAAGTAGTGCCATATTGGATTAGTGTTGTTTTTATTTAGAATATAACTCGACGATTAATTGCTCTTTGATGTTCTCTGGAATTTGAAGTCTTTCAGGAATGCTCACAAAAGCACCTTCTTTCTTCTCACTGTTCCATGTAATCCATTCGTAAACGCTACTATTATTCGCCAAGGAATCATTTATAGCTTGAACAGATTTTGATTTTTCACGAACACCAACAACATCGCCAGGTTTTAATGAATATGATGGAATGTTTACTAACTCTCCATTTACTGTAATATGCCTGTGTGATACCAGTTGTCTTGCCCCTCTTCTTGATGAAGAAAGACCCATTCTATAAACAACGTTGTCTAAACGAGATTCACACAATTGTAAAAGCACTTCACCAGTTACACCTTCTTTTCTTTTGGCAGTCGCGAATAAATTTCTAAACTGTTTTTCCAAAATACCATAGGTGTATTTAGCTTTTTGCTTTTCCATTAACTGGATCGCATATTCTGATTTTTTTCCACGGCGACGGTTGTTACCGTGTTGTCCCGGAGGGTAATTCTTTTTTTCGAAGGCTTTGTCGTCTCCGAATATCGCTTCGCCAAACTTACGTGCGATTTTTGATTTTGGTCCTGTATATCTTGCCATCTTCTAAGTTTATGAAAGTGTGATTATGAATTAAGGCTTATCCTTCGATAATCTTTTGTACACCTTCGGTGAAAATCCGCCTAAGGCGAACCATATTGATTAATTATACTCTTCTTCTTTTTGGAGGTCTACATCCATTATGCGGCATTGGAGTAACATCGATAATCTCTGTTACCTCAATTCCCGCATTGTGTATAGAACGTATAGCTGACTCTCTACCATTCCCTGGTCCCTTTACGAAAACTTTTACCTTTCTTAAACCAGCTTCATGAGCAACCTTAGAACAATCTTCAGCAGCTACTTGAGCAGCATATGGTGTATTCTTTTTAGAACCTCTAAATCCTAATTTACCTGCAGAAGACCATGAGATTACATCTCCCTTTTTGTTGGTCAAAGAAATGATAATGTTATTGAAAGATGCTGTGATATGGGCTTCCCCATTAGAATCAACAATAACTTTACGTTTCTTGGTTGTTTTAGTATTTGCTTTTGCCATAATACCTAACTATTATTTAGTCGCTTTTTTCTTATTAGCAACTGTTTTACGCTTTCCTTTTCTTGTCCTAGAGTTGTTCTTTGTACGCTGACCTCTTAATGGCAAACCAGATCTGTGTCGAATACCTCTGTAACATCCAATATCCATCAAACGTTTAATATTCAACTGCGTTTCTGAACGAAGCTCACCTTCAATTGTGTAAGAACCAACAGCGTCACGAATTTTCCCGATTTCATCATCGTTCCAATCAGAAACTTTTGTGTCTTCACTAACACCAGCTTTTGCTAAAATTTCTTTAGCACGGCTCCTACCAACTCCGAAGATATAGGTAAGTGCAATTACGCCTCGCTTTTGTTTTGGGATATCTACCCCTGCAATTCTTGCCATAACTACCCTTGTCTTTGTTTAAATCTAGGATTCTTTTTGTTGATTACGTATAATCTGCCTTTTCTGCGAACAATCTTGCAGTCGGCACTTCTTTTCTTTACTGATGCTCTAACCTTCATCTTAGTATCTGTATGTAATTCTTGCTTTGGTCAAATCGTAAGGGCTCATCTCAAGTTTCACCTTGTCTCCAGGAAGTAATTTGATATAATGCATACGCATCTTCCCTGATATATGAGCCGTCACCACGTGACCGTTTTCTAATTCAACACGAAACATTGCATTTGACAACGCTTCGATAATTGATCCATCTTGTTCTATTGCTGGCTGCTTTGCCATTATTTAGTTTTTAGTTTTCAGTTCTAAGTTTTCAGTTAGCTAGTTCATTCAAAATTGGTCGTGAATTTATCTAACATCTAACCTCTAGCATCTAGCATCTAGCATCTAACTTCTATTTAAGCTACTTTTCTATTTTTACCGGTTTTCATCAAACCATCGTAATGTCTATTCAATAAATACGAATTCACTTGCTGCACAGTATCAATAGCAACACCTACCATAATCAGCAATGATGTACCTCCGTAAAACAATGCCCATCCTGCCTGCACATCCATAAGCTTAACTACAACTGCTGGCAATACTGCCAACAAGGCCAAAAACACTGAACCAGGGAATGTTATTAAAGACATAATCTTATCTAAATAATCTCCTGTTTCCTTACCCGGACGTATACCAGGAATAAAACCACCACTTCTTTTTAAATCGTCAGCCATTTTGTTCGTTGGAACTGTAATCGCTGTATAGAAATAGGTGAATATTATAATAAGCACAGCAAATAAAATATTATATGCTAGACCAAAAATATCTGCAAATTGAACTTCCATCCATTGGCCAAAAGCCGTATCATTAAACGTTCTACCTATTAAACTAGGAGCAAACATTATAGCTTGTGCAAAAATAATTGGCATTACTCCGGAAGCGTTCAATTTTAATGGTATGTATTGTCTTGATCCAGTAATGTTCTTTTCATAACCACCGGAGGCACTTCTTCTTGCATATTGCACCGGTATCTGACGTATAGCCATTACCAACAATACACTGGCAAGAATTACTAAGAACCAAATAACCACTTCAACAATAATAAGCATTGGTCCACCGGTACCATTCCATCTAGAAACTGCTTCTTGTGCAAAAGACTGGGGCATCGTAGCAATAATACCTATCATTATTAATAATGATATACCGTTACCAATACCTTTATCAGTTATCTTTTCACCTAACCACATTGCAAATACACAACCGGTCACCAAAATAATAACCGCGGGAACAATAAAATCTAAACCTTTACCCAATATAAAAGCACTGTCAGGAACACCAAGGGCTCCTAAACCGTATAAATAAGCAGGGGCTTGAACAATACAAATAGCAATAGTCAACCATCTTGTAATCTGATTCTTGGTTTTTCTACCGCTCTCGCCTTCTTTATCCAACTTTTGCAGATAAGGAATTGCTATACTCATTAATTGAACCACAATTGAGGCTGAGATATAAGGCATGATACCCAATGCAAAAACCGAAGCGTTAGCAAATGCCCCTCCGGTAAAAGCGTTAAGAATACCTAAAATGCCATCACCTGCATTTGCAGATAAATTTGCCAATTGAGCTGTATCAATACCAGGAAGTACTACTTGGGCACCGAAACGGTACACCAACAACAAACCAAGCGTAATTATAATACGTTGTCTTAGTTCTTCAATCTTCCAAATATTGGATATGGTCTCAATAAATTTCTTCATAATAAAATATCGTTATAAACTTATTGCCTCACCACCTGCCGCTTCGATAGCCGCTTTAGCCGTAGCACTAAATTTATGAGCTGAAACTTTAAGCTTGGCCTTTAATTCACCTCCCCCTAAAATTTTAACCAATTCGTTTTGTCTTACCAATCTGTTCTCTACCAAAGCCTCAAAAGTAACTTCACCTTTAACAGCTTTGTTATCAACTAAGGTCTGTAACTTATCTAAGTTCACACCCTGATACTCCTTACGATTGATATTTTTGAAACCAAATTTCGGAACACGTCTTTGTAATGGCATTTGACCACCTTCAAAACCTATTTTCTTAGAATAACCAGATCTAGACTTCGCCCCTTTATGACCTCTAGCCGCAGTTCCACCTTTACCTGAACCTTGACCTCTTCCAAGACGTTTTCCATCTCTATTTATAGCTCCTTCTGCTGGTTTTAAACTACTTAAATCCATTCTATCTATTCTTTAAGATTTCTCGGTAGAAACCAAATGTTCAACTTTCTTTATCATACCAAGGATATTAGGTGTTGCATCATGTTCAACAACATGGCCAATTTTCCTTAGTCCCAATGCTTCAAGAGTTCTCTTTTGATTCTGAGGTCTCTTGATGGCACTCTTCAATTGTTTTACTTTAATCTTTGTCATTACTTACTATCCTTTAAATACTTTTTCTAAACTAACACCTCTTTGTTTTGCAACAGTTCCGGCATCTCTTAACTGCAATAAAGCATCAAAAGTCGCTTTAACAACGTTGTGAGGATTTGAAGAACCTTGAGATTTTGAAAGTACATCGTGAATTCCAACTGCTTCAAGTACCGCACGAACAGCACCTCCGGCGATTACTCCTGTACCTTGTGATGCTGGCTTGATAAAAACTCTAGCCCCGCCAAACTTTCCTTTTTGTTCGTGAGGAAGTGTAGCTTTGGTCAAAGGTATTCTCACCAAATTCTTTTTTGCATCTTCTATTGCTTTAGCGATCGCTGTTGCAACGTCTTTAGATTTACCCAATCCATGACCAACAACACCATTTTCATCACCAACGACAACTATTGCAGAGAAACCGAATGCTCTACCACCCTTAGTAACCTTTGTTACCCGCTGTACACCAACTAAACGGTCTTTTAAATCTAAACCACCTGGCTTAACAATTTCTACATTTTTGTATTTCTGGTACATATTGATTTAGAATTTAAGTCCTGCTTCTCTGGCTCCTTCTGCCAATGATTTTACTCTTCCATGATACAAGTTACCACCTCTATCAAATGCTACGGTTTCAATACCTGCCTTCTTTGCTTTTTCAGCGATGGCTTTACCTACAGCATTCGCAACTTCGGTCTTAGTACCTTTTGCATCAATACCTTTATCTCTAGATGATGATGCAGCTAAAGTTTTACCGTTAACATCATCGATCAGTTGTGCGTAAATTTCTTTATTACTACGGAAAACAGACAAACGAGGTCTTGTTTCAGTACCAGAAGAAATCTTTCTGATTCTTCTTCTGATGCGTAATTTTCTATCAGTATTAGACAATCCCATAATTCGTACTTATTAAGCTGATTTACCTGCTTTTCTTCTAATTTGTTCACCTACAAACCTGATACCTTTTCCTTTGTAAGGCTCTGGTCTACGGAAACCTCTAATCTTTGCTGCCACTTGACCAACCAATTGCTTGTCAAATGAAGTCAACTTTACAATAGGGTTTTTTCCTTTTTCAGATATAGTTTCAATCTTAACTTCTGGAGCAACGTCGATTACTATATTGTGTGAAAAACCTAAGGCCAAATCTAGTTTTTGACCTTGATTACTTGCTCTGTAACCAACACCAACTAATTCCAATTCCTTAGTCCATCCTTTAGAAACTCCTTCTACCATATTCAAGAACAAAGATCTGTATAGACCATGTTTTGCCTTATGCTCTTTGGAGTCAGATGGTCTTTTCACCATTATATTACCGTCTTCCATTGCTACTTCAACTCCTGAAAATTCTTGGGTCAACTCGCCAAGCTTTCCTTTCACAGTAACCACATTGTCCTTAAGTTCAACGGTTACTCCTTCTGGAACTGAAACTGGATTATTACCTATTCTAGACATTTCTCTAAAACTTTACTCTTATTAATATATGTAGCACAATACTTCGCCACCAACATTTTCTTGTTTTGCCTGTTTGCTAGTCATTACTCCGTGAGAAGTAGAAACTATAGCAACACCCAGACCGTTTAATACTCGTGGTAAATCTTCAGAACCAGAGTACTTTCTTAAACCTGGCTTACTAACACGTTGTAACTTTTTGATTACTGGCGCTTTCGTAAACTTGTCATATTTCAAAGCAATTTTAATATTACCCTGAGTTGTGTCGTCTTCGAATTTGTAACTAAGGATATATCCTTGATCGAATAGAATTTTGGTCATCTCCCTTTTAAGGTTGGATGCCGGAATATTTACTACTCTATGGCCAGCTCTACTAGCGTTACGAATTCGTGTTAAATAATCTGATATTGGATCTGTAAGCATTTCTACTACTCTTTAATTCTATTTACCAACTAGCTTTTTTGACTCCAGGTATTAAACCTTGATTGGCCATCTCTCTAAATGTTACCCTTGATATACCGAAAGTTCTCATGTAACCTCTTGGTCTACCCGTTAACTTACAACGATTACGCATACGAACAGGTGATGCATTCTTTGGTAACTTCTGCAAAGCATCATAGTCACCAGCCTCTTTTAGTGCCTTACGCTTTTCAGCATATTTAGCTACCGTTTTTGCCCTTTTTCGTTCACGGGCTTTCATTGATTCCTTAGCCATACTAGTTCTTTTTAAAGGGAATTCCCAATTCGGTTAACAATGATTTTGCTTCTTTATCAGTCTCGGCAGAAGTCACAAAGGTGATATCCATACCGTTGATTCTATTTATCTTATCGATATTGATTTCTGGAAAAATTATCTGCTCGGTAACTCCAAGACTATAATTTCCTCTTCCATCAAAACCTGTTGCTCGCACGCCCTGAAAATCTCTCACCCTTGGCAAAGCGGTTGTTATCAAACGATCTAAAAATTCATACATGCGTTCTCCACGTAAAGTAACTTTTGCGCCAATAGGCATACCCTTACGAAGTTTGAATGCTGCAACATCTTTTTTAGACATCGTAGCTACGGCTCTTTGACCCGTAATCATTGTCAACTCGTCAACAGCGTGGTCAATTAGTTTTTTATCTGCAACCGCAGCACCAACTCCCCTACTAAGAACTATTTTCTGTAGTTTAGGAACCTGCATTACGTTTTTATAACCAAACTCGTCAGAAAGTGCTTTTACAACACGCTCTTTATATTCTTGCTTTAATCTTGGAATGTAACTCATAACTAGATTATTTCTCCAGATTTTTTAGACACTCTAACTTTTTTACCATCTCTAACTTCATAGGCTACTCTAGTAGCTTCACCTTTGGAATCTACCAAAGAAAGATTTGAGATATGTATAGGAGCCTCCTTTTTTACAATACCACCTTGAGGATTCTTTGCACTTGGTTTCTCATGCTTAGATACCATATTGGCACCCTCAACAATAGCTTTATTTTTTTCAGCATCAACGCGCATAACCTTGCCTTCTGTACCCTTATGGTCTCCAGTGGTAATTCTTACGGTGTCTCCTGTTTTAATTTTCAACTTTGTCATCTTCTCGTTCAATTACAATACCTCAGGGGCAAGTGAAACTATTTTCATAAATTGTTTGTCACGCAATTCTCTTGCAACAGGACCGAAAACACGTGTGCCTCTCATCTCACCAGTTGGATTCAACAATACACAAGCATTGTCATCGAAACGGATGTAAGAACCATCAGGTCTTCTTACTTCCTTTTTCGTTCTTACTACAACTGCTGTAGAAACAGAACCCTTTTTAACGGCTCCGTTTGGCGTAGCCTCTTTCACAGTAACCACAATCTTGTCTCCGACAGATGCGTATCTTCTTTTTGTTCCCCCAAGTACGCGAATAGTAAGTACTTCTTTAGCACCTGTGTTATCCGCAACCTTTAATCTAGATTCTTGCTGTAACATAATTATTTAGCTCTTTCAAGGATTTCAACCAATCTCCAACATTTAGTCTTACTCAATGGTCGGGTTTCCATAATTTTTACGGTATCACCTTCGTTGCAATCATTCTTTTCATCATGAGCAACGTACTTTTTGGTCTTCAAAACGAATTTACCGTACATAGGATGCTTTACACGCTTTACCTCAGACACAACAATGGATTTTTCCATTTTGTTACTGGTTACTACGCCAATCCTTTCTTTTCTTAAATTTCTTGTTGTTTCTTCCATAAGGCCGAACCCGTTATTGTAATTCCCTTTTAGTTAACTCTGTCGCCAATCTCGCCACCGTTCTTCTGGTCTTTCTTATTTGCAATGGATTTTCTAATGGTGTAACTGAATGCGCCACCTTTAAATCCGTATACTCTTTCTTAGTCTCAGCTAATTTCTGCTGAAGCTCTTCAACCGATAGTTCTTTTATCTCTGCTTGTTTCATCTCTTATCAGTTTATTAAGCCGCCTCGTAATCTCTTGCGACAACGAATTTTGTTTTTACTGGTAATTTTTGCGCTGCAAGCCTTAATGCTTCTTTTGCGACATCATAAGGAACACCTGCAACCTCAAACATAATTCTACCTGGTTTTACAACGGCCACCCAGTATTCTGGAGCACCCTTACCCTTACCCATACGTACTTCTAAAGGCTTTTTAGTAATAGGTTTGTCTGGAAATATCTTAATCCACAACTGACCTTGCCTTTTCATATATCTTGTTGCAGCAATACGAGCAGCTTCAATCTGACGGGAAGTAATAAAATGCGAATCCAAAGTCTTGATACCAAACATTCCATTTGAAAGTTGGTGACCACGCTGTGAAATACCCTTCATACGTCCCTTCTGGGCTTTACGAAATTTTGTTCTTTTCGGCTGTAACATCTTACCTTTTCTTTATCTTATTACTTTCTACGACGTTGTTGTCTTTTATTCCCGTCTTGCTTTCCACCTTTACCTTGCCCTGTAGACAAACCGACTAATGGAGACAATTCGCGTTTACCATATACCTCGCCCTTCATAATCCATACTTTAATACCTAATCTTCCATAAGTAGTATGTGCCTCAACCAAAGCATAGTCGATATCGGCTCTGAAAGTCGATAAAGGAATTCTACCATCCTTATATGATTCTGAACGTGCCATTTCAGCCCCATTCAAACGACCTGAAATCTGAATTTTGATACCTTCAGCATTCATACGCATAGCCGCGGCAATTGCCATCTTAATAGCTCTACGATATGAAATTCTACTCTCTATCTGTCTAGCGACACTAGCAGCAACCAAATGAGCATCAACCTCTGGTCTCTTTATTTCATGAATGTTGATCTGAACCTCCTTATTGGTGATCTTCTTCAACTCTTCTTTTAACTTATCAACTTCTTGACCACCCTTACCGATAATAATACCTGGTCTGGCTGTGGTAATAGTAATAGTAATGAGTTTTAGAGTTCTCTCAATAATAACCCTTGAAACACTTGCTTTTGCTAGACGCGCATGGATGTACTTTCTAATCTTGTCATCCTCGGCTAGTTTGTCTCCGTAATCGTTTCCACCGTACCAGTTAGATTCCCATCCTCTGATAATTCCTAAGCGATTTCCTATCGGATTGGTTTTTTGTCCCATATTATGCCTTAGCTTCTGTATTATTGTTTGCGCCCAAAACCATTGTTACATGGTTAGAACGTTTTCTTATTCTGTGTGCACGTCCCTGCGGGGCAGGTCTCAATCTTTTTAACATGGTACCACCGTCAACACGAATTTCTTTGACGAATAAATCTGCATCTTCGATATTAGCATCCTCATTCTTAGCCTCCCAGTTAGCAATTGCAGAAAGTAATAACTTCTCCAATTTTCTAGAAGCTTCTTTAGGGTTGAATCTTAAAATAGCCAAAGCCATTTCAACTTGCTTACCTCTTACCAAATCAGCTACCAAACGCATTTTTCGTGGCGAAGTAGGGCAGTTATTCAACTTAGCGAAAGCAAGTTCCTTTTTTTCTGCCTTAATTCTTTCAGCCATCTGTCTTTTTCGAACTCCCATAGCTTACTTTTTACCTTTATTTTTAGCACCAGCATGTCCTCTAAACGAACGAGTTGGTGAAAATTCTCCTAATTTATGACCTACCATGTTCTCAGTAACATAAACTGGGACGAACTGTCTACCATTATGCACCGCTATAGTCTGACCTACGAAGTCAGGTGAAATCATAGAAGCTCTAGACCAAGTTTTAATTACAGTCTTTTTACCAGACTCAATATTAGCTTGAACTTTTTTCTCTAAACTATGATGAATGTAAGGTCCTTTTTTTAATGAACGTGCCATTTACTTTTTCTTTTATTTCTTTCTACGTTCTATGATATATCTTGTACTGTCTTTGGTCTTAGAACGTGTTCTAAATCCTTTAGCCGGAATACCGTTCTTAGATCTTGGGTGACCACCTGAAGACTTACCTTCACCACCACCCATTGGGTGATCTACAGGGTTCATTACTACAGGTCTAGTTCTAGGTCTTCTCCCTAACCATCTACTTCTACCCGCTTTACCAGAAACCAGCAGCTGATGATCAGAGTTTGAAACCGCACCAATAGTAGCCAAACAATTAGCCAGTACTAATCTAGTTTCTCCAGAAGGCAATTTGATAGTAACGAATTTTCCATCCTTTGCCATTAACTGAGCAAATGTTCCAGCACTTCTTGCCATTACAGCACCTTGCCCCGGTCTTAACTCAATACATGAAATCACAGTTCCAAGAGGAATATCCTTTAAAAATAAGGCGTTACCAATTTCAGGAGCAGCTTTATCGCCAGCAATAACTTTCTGACCTACCTGCAACCCATTCTGTGCGATTACATACTTTTTATCACCACCCTTGTACTCTAAAAGTGCAATAAACGCAGTTCTATTAGGATCGTATTGAATTGATTTAACTTCGGCGGCAACACCTTGCACATCTCTTTTAAAATCAATCACACGATACCTTCTTTTGTGACCACCACCTCTATGGCTTACGGTCATCTTTCCTTGACTGTTCCTACCGCCAGACTTTTTTAACGGAGCGAGCAAGCTCTTCTCCGGCTTATCAGTAGTAATGGCGTCAAAACCATTTACTACTCTAAAACGCTGTCCGGGGGTTATCGGTTTTAATTTTCTAACTGACATTACTTGTCTTTATAGATTACTGTAAAAATCAATGATATCTCCTTCAGCAACATCAACTATTGCCTTTTTACGAGAATTTGTTTTTCCATGTTGAATACCGGTCTTAGTATATCGCGTACGACGCTCTGGACCATAATTCATAGTTCTAACTTTCTCAACAGACACACCGTAAGTTGCCTCAACAGCTTCCTTAATCTGTAACTTGTTGGCCTTAGGGTCAACATAGAAACCATAACGATTGAAAAGCTCGCTGTCTGCGGTCATTTTTTCTGTAATGATTGGCTTTATCAACACACTCATGCTCTGCTTATTTACTTAAGTTAGATTCAATTCCTTCAACCGCACTTTCCAAAAGAACAACACTTGTAGCATTTAAAATCTTGTAAGTGCTTAATTCTGAGTTTTTTACAACTTCAGAACCTTTAAAATTACGCGACGACAAATATACGCTATTATTCGAGTCGCCCAAGACGATTAAAGATTTTTTGTTTTCAATTCCTAAAGATTTCAAAACGCTCACAAAATCTTTAGTTTTTGGGGTATCGAAATTGAAGTCTTCAACCACTAACAATTCCTTCTGCTTAGACTTTAAACTAAATGCTGATTTTCGAGCAAGTCGCTTTACATTCTTATTAAGTTTTTGGCTATAATCTTTTGGTCTTGGACCAAAAATCCTACCACCTCCTCTAAAGATAGGAGACTTGATACTACCAGCTCTAGCCGTACCAGTACCTTTTTGCTTCTTAATCTTTCTGGTACTACCAGCGATTTCAGCTCTCTCTTTTGCCTTGTGCGTACCTTGTCTTTGATGCGCTAAATACTGCTTAACATCTAAATAGATGGCATGCTCATTAGGCTCTATACCGAAAACATCGTTAGAAAGCTCCACCTTTCTACCTGTTTCTTTTCCTTTTATATCTAAAACTGCTACCTTCATTTTCTTACTTTTCTACAGTTACGTAAGCATTTTTATGACCAGGTACAGCTCCTTTAACAACGATTATGTTCTTTTCGGAAACCACCTTTAACACTCTTAAGTTCTGAACAGTAACCCTGTCACCACCCATTCTACCAGCCATCTTCATTCCTTTGAATACTCTTGCAGGATAAGAAGCAGCACCAATAGAACCCGGAGCCCTTAATCTGTTATGCTGTCCATGAGTAGCCTGACCGACACCAGCAAAGCCATGTCTTTTAACTACACCTTGAAAACCTTTACCTTTTGATGTACCAACTACATCAACAAATTCTCCTTCAGCAAAAATGTCAACACCTACGGTGTCACCTAATTTAAACTCACCTTCAAAATCACGGAACTCAACGACTTTTTTCTTTGGAGAAGCACCTGCCTTTTTAAAGTGGCCCGATTCGGCCTTATTAGCACGCTTTTCTGCCTTGTCATCGAAACCGAGTTGAAGGGCACTATACCCGTCTACCTCTTCGGTTCTGACTTGGGTAACCACGCACGGTCCAGCTTGAATGACAGTACATGGAATGTTCTTTCCATTCTCGTCAAAAATGCTGGTCATGCCGATTTTTTTTCCTATTAACCCAGACATATTTAATTATATTAATTATTTACTTTATCAACTTACCAATTTAATGGCATTAAAAAAGGGTCAAGAAAATCCTCTGACCCAGATTTTTTTCTTTCACCGTTTTTCCCTCGCACGCAGCTCAGGACATGTAACCCTATTTCTATGGGCGTGCAAACTTACACTTTTATTTCCACTTCTACACCACTTGGAAGCTCTAATTTCATTAAAGCATCAATTGTTTTCGAAGAAGAACTATATATATCCAATAATCTCTTATAAGAACTTAATTGGAACTGCTCTCTAGATTTCTTATTTACGTGCGGCGAACGCAACACAGTAAATATCTTTTTATTTGTTGGTAAAGGAATTGGACCTGTTACTACAGCACCGGTTGTCTTTACCGTCTTTACAATTTTCTCAGCAGATTTATCCACTAAATTGTGATCGTAAGACTTTAATTTTATTCTAATTTTTTGACTCATTTTCTACAAATTAAGCGGTTACACCTTTTGCTGCCTTAATAACTTCTTCTGAAATATTGGATGGAGTTTCTGCATAGTGCGAAAATTCCATCGTTGATGTTGCTCTACCAGAAGACAAAGTTCTTAATGAAGTTACATACCCAAACATTTGAGAAAGTGGAACTTCACCTTTTACCACTTTAGAACCAGCTCTATCGCTCATATCAGATATTGTCCCTCTTCTTCGGTTTAAATCCCCAACGATATCACCCATATTTTCTTCAGGTGTCAATACTTCTATTTTCATGATAGGCTCCATGATTACAGCACCGGCAGCTTTACCAGCAGCTTTGTAACCCATTTTGGCTGCCAATTCGAAAGATAGTGCATCAGAATCAACTGGGTGGAAAGACCCATCTATCAGCCTAACCTTCATTGTGTCCATTTCATAACCTGCCAATGGACCATTTTTCATTGCAGCAGCAAAACCTTTCTCAACGGAAGGAATAAATTCCTTAGGAATACGACCACCTTTAATCTCATCAACAAACTGAAGTCCTGTTCCTTCAAAATCATCATCCGCAGGCCCCATTTCAAATACAATATCACCAAACTTACCACGACCACCAGATTGCTTCTTATAAGTTTCTCTGTGAGAAGCCATTTTAGTCAATGCCTCTTTGTACTCTACTTGTGGCTCACCTTGATTAACCTCTACTTTAAACTCGCGACGTAAACGATCAACGATAATGTCTAAGTGAAGCTCACCCATACCAGATATAATAGTCTGCCCGGAAGCCTCATCAGTTTTAACTTGAAAAGTAGGATCTTCTTCAGCCAATTTACCTAAAGCCATACCTAGTTTTTCAACATCGGCTTTTGTCTTAGGCTCAACAGCGATACCAATCACCGGGTCAGGGAAGTTCATACTCTCTAATATGATAGGATGCTTCTCAGAAGACATGGTATCTCCAGTCTTAATATCTTTAAAACCAACGGCTGCTCCAATATCCCCTGCCTCGATATAATCGATGGCATTTTGTTTATTGGAATGCATTTGGTAGATGCGTGAGATACGTTCTTTCTTACCTGAACGATTGTTCAAAATATAAGAGCCCGCATCTAATCGCCCAGAATATGCTCTAAAAAATGCTAAACGCCCAACAAAAGGATCCGTTGCAATTTTAAATGCAAGGGCCGCAAACGGCTCTTTTACATCTGGTTTTCTGGTAATTTCTTCACCATTATCAGGATTCGTACCTACAATATCATCTTTATCTAGAGGAGAAGGTAAATATCTACAAACGGCATCCAATAAAAATTGAACCCCTTTATTCTTAAAAGAAGAACCACATATCATAGGAATAATGGCTCTATCCATAACAGCCGCCCTTAGCGCAGCATGCACTTCTTCTTCAGTAATCGAATCTTCGTCTTCGAAGAATTTCTCCATTAAGTCCTCATCATATTCCGCAACGGCTTCAATTAAGGCAGCTCTATACTCCTTAACTTCAGCTTTCATTTCCTCTGGAATGTCAATAACATCAAAGGTAGAACCAAATCCTTCTTCGTGCCATACGATAGCTCTGTTCTTAGCTAAATCTACAATACCTTTAAAATCTGCTTCGTCTCCAATTGGCAAAACAATAGGCACGGCATTCGAACCGAGCATTTCTTTAACTTGCTTACAAACCATTAAGAAGTTAGAACCTTGACGATCCATTTTATTAACGAATCCGATTCTTGGCACTTTATAGTTATCCGCTAATCTCCAGTTTGTTTCAGATTGAGGTTCCACACCATCAACCGCACTGAACAAAAACACCAAACCGTCTAATACACGAAGTGAACGGTTAACTTCAACAGTGAAATCAACGTGGCCGGGAGTATCTATAATGTTAAAGTGATAACCTTTAGCATCTGCCGTTGGTTTACCATTCTCTGTTGGGAAATTCCATGTACATGTTGTAGCTGCAGAAGTGATTGTGATACCACGTTCCTGCTCTTGCTCCATCCAATCCATCGTAGCTGCACCATCATGCACCTCACCAATCTTATGACTTACCCCGGTATAAAACAATATACGTTCAGTAGTTGTAGTCTTTCCAGCATCAATATGAGCTGCAATACCTATATTCCTTGTAAATTTTAAATCTCTTGCCATTTCGCTTATTAAAATCTAAAGTGGGAAAATGCTTTGTTTGCTTCGGCCATTTTGTGTGTGTCAACTCTTTTCTTGACCGCAGCACCTTCTTCTTTTGCAGCTGCCAAAACCTCTGCGGCCAATTTCTGTGCCATAGATTTCTCGTTACGTTTACGAGCATAAAGAATTAACCACTTCATAGCAGTTGATATCTTTCTGTCAGGACGTATCTGCATTGGAATTTGGAATGTAGCACCACCGACTCTTCTACTTCTTACTTCAACATGTGGCATTACATTAGACAATGCGTCTTTCCATAATTCTAATGCTGTCTTTTCTTCATCTGTATTCTTTTCTTCTACAATATCAATTGCATCATAGAATACTTTGAATGCTGTGGACTTTTTACCATCCCACATCATCATATTTACGAAACGTGTTACCAATTGATCTCCAAACTTTGGATCTGGTAATAATGGCCTTTTCTTTGCCTGTCTTTTTCTCATCTCTTCTTTCTAAAAGTTTTGATTACTTTTTTGGGCGTTTTGCACCGTACTTAGATCTTCGTTGTGTTCTACCTGCAACACCAGCGGTGTCAAGTGCCCCACGAACAATGTGATATCTAACTCCTGGCAAATCTTTTACCCTTCCGCCTCTTACCAATACTATCGAGTGCTCTTGGAGGTTATGCCCCTCTCCAGGAATGTATGCGTTTACTTCTTTACCATTAGTCAATCGAACCCTAGCAACTTTACGCATTGCAGAATTCGGTTTTTTAGGTGTAGTAGTGTAAACACGCGTACAAACTCCCCTTCGTTGTGGGCAAGAATCCAAAGCAGCCGATTTACTCTTCTTGGTAATTGTGACCCTTCCTTTTCTTACTAATTGTGAAATTGTTGGCATTAAATTCTTTTATTAAATAAAATAACCCTCATTTTGAGGGCTGCAAATGTAGGGATATTTCATAAAAATTCAAATCTGAATTTAATTATTTTAAAAACTATTTTCTAAACCGCCATTTATTAAAAGAAGTCTTTGTTCCATTTAATCCAAAAGAGCTGGATAATATATTAAGGTAATACCTACTTTTTTTCATCAGCCACATACAAGCTTCTTGCACCTTAAATAAAGTAACATACTATCAAAAATTACTTTAACAGAATAATTTCAGCTATCATTTTTATCAATTTTTATTTTTTCGTTAAAAAACCAATAATTCAGCAATTCTTGAAAGTTTATTAATATTCGCTTGGATTATTAACATGAAATTATGATTTTAGCGCCTAGCTAATTCAAATAATTTAAAAATGAGAACAAAACTTAATGGATTGTTAACGCTTTTACTAGCGTTTATTGTGCATTTTTCTTTTGCACAGAGCAAGACAATTTCTGGTACCATTACGGACCAGAATGGTCTGCCGTTACCGGGAGTGAACATTGTGGTCGAAGGCACAGCTAATGGAACCCAATCTGATTTTGATGGAAACTACTCCATCAATGCCTCAACGGGTGAAGTGCTTCTTTTTACCTACATAGGGCAGAAAGCCGAAAAAAGGACGGTAGGAGAAAGCACTGTGATTAATGTGCAAATGCAAGAAGATGCCCAAGCACTTGAAGAAGTAGTTGTTACTGCACAAGGTATCAAGAAAGAGAAAAAAGCTCTTGGTTATGCGGTATCTACCATTTCTTCTGAAGATATTGCAGGAAAACCACAGACAGACGTTGTAAGAACGCTTACTGGTAAAGCACCAGGGGTTAACATTCAGCAAACAAGTGGTCTTTCAGGGTCTGGAACGAACATTATTATTCGTGGGTATTCATCCGTAAACGGAAGTAACCAGCCATTATTTGTTGTGGATGGTGTTCCTTTTAATTCGGATACCAATAACACCAATAACTTTGTTCAGGGTGGAGCAGCGGCTTCAAGCAGATTTCTTGATATTGACCCGAACAACATTAAAGAGCTATCTGTACTTAAAGGTTTAAGTGCAACCACGCTTTACGGTCAAGCTGGTAGAAATGGTGTGATTTTGATTACAACGAAGTCTGGTTCAGGCGGGGGTGGAAACCAAAAATTTGAAATTAATGTAAATCAGTCCTATTTTGCTAACGAAATCGCAAACTTACCTGATTATCAAGATACTTATGGTAATGGTTTTTATCAAAACTATTCACAAGCATTCAGTAACTGGGGGCCAAACTTTAATGTTAGAGGGCAACAAGGTGTTGGAGCAGACGGTACGGTACCACATCCATATGATAGAGATGCTTTAGCAACTGCTTTTCCTGAGTTTCAAGGAGCACGTTATGAGTATAGACCTTATAACAGTGTTGAACGTTTCTTTAAAACGGGTGCTGTAATCACACAATCGGTTCAAGCTAGTCAAGCTACCGAAAATGGTAATTTTAGTGTTTCTTTTGGTAGAACAGAAGATGAAGGCTTTGTTGATACTAACGAATACAATAGATTAAACTTCAGTGTTGGTGGTTCAATGAAACTTTCTAATAAATTTTCTATCAACACTTCTATAAACCATGTAAGAACGGACAGAGTAACTCCTCCAACAGCAGTTGGTTTTGGTAGTAATCCTGCTGGAGCATCTCTTTTCGCCAACTTACTATATACTCCTCGTAGTGTTGATTTATTTGGTCTTCCATTTGAAAATCCTCTGGATAACTCTTCTGTTTACTACAGAGGTGGTAACGATATCCAAAACCCAAGATGGACACTAAGAAATGCAAGAGACACTGAAAAGGTTCGTCGTTTCTTTGGAGCAATTACTACGATCTATCAATTGAACGATTGGATGAACTTAAGTTACCGTGTTTCTCTTGATGGTTACAATCAGACCAATGAGAGAGCTGTAAACAAAGGTGGACAACAAGTTCAAGGTGGCGCATTAAGCACTGTTAATATTGAGAATACTGTTTGGGACCATACCTTTAGTTTAAACTTTGATAAAAACTTATCAGAAAAGTTAAACTTTAATGGAACTGTTGGTTTTAACCCAAGACAAGAACAAGTAAATGTTTTCGGAATCAATAGTAGTCAGCAAAACATTTATGGCCTTTTGACCCATAACAACTTTGAGGAGTCTACTGGTTTCACAGGATTCTCTAATTTTAATATTGTGGGTGCTTACTCAAGTTTAACCTTAGGATATGATAATTTCCTTTATTTAACGGCATCAGGTCGTAATGACTGGTTCTCATCTCTGCCTTCTGGCAATAATTCAATATTCTATCCTTCTGCTAGTGTATCCTTTATACCTACCAGTGCCTTTCCTACGATAACTGAAGGGAAATTTCTGGATTACTTAAAATTAAGAGTAGGTTACGGGTCTTCTGCAGGATTCCCAAATCCATATTCTACAGTAATTGGACTTGCAAGTGCTACCAATGTATTTGATAGCCCAACTGGCGGAACTACAAATACTATAGCCATTCCAAATGCTTTAGGAAATCCTAATTTAAAACCTGAGTTGATTACTGAATATGAAGCAGGTATCGAAGCAAAATTCTTTGATAATAGACTAGGAATCGATGTTTCTGTTTATGACAAAGTTTCTAAAGATTTGATTCTTCAGTCTAAACTTTTAGATCCATCCTCTGGATTTACGGTTACTTCTGATAACTTAGGGGAGGTTTCTAATAAAGGTATCGAAGTTGGGTTCAACATAAATCCTATTCGTCCTAAAACTGCAAATGGTTTCAGATGGGATATCTCTGGACAATGGACCGTTAATGAGAACATCGTTGTTGATAATGGTGATGCACCAGGAAGCCAAACCGTATTTGCTGGTTTCGGAAACTTAGGAAATGCCGCCATTTCAGGAGAAGCCTATGGTGTTATTGTTGGAACCTCTATATCAAGAGATGACAACGGTAACTTAATTGTAGGATCTGATGGAAACTATTTAGTAAATAACGACCCAACTATAATCGGTGATCCTAATGCTGATTGGAGAGCAACAATGATAAACGAATTTTCTTTTAGAAATTTCACGCTATCTGCTCAGGTTGAGTACACACACGGTGGAGATATCTATTCTACTACTGCTGCCGCTCTTCTTTCTCGCGGTTTGACTACGGATACTACATTTGATAGAACGCAAACTTATATTTTACCTGGTGTTACTCAAGACGGTGCGCCAAATGATATTCAAATTGCAGCCACAGATGTTGGATTCGTAAACTCTGGGTTCTTTATTGACGAGCAAGCTATTTATGATGCTACGACTATACGATTAAGAGAAGTTGCGATTGGTTATTCATTACCTTCTAAATTGTTAGAGAAAACTCCATTCGGAAAAGTATCTATTCAAGTAATAGGGCAAAATATGTGGTTTAAAGCTCTTAACTTCCCTGATGGATTAAATTTTGACCCAGAAGTAACTAGTTTAGGTGTTGGAAACGGACAAGGATTTGATTACTTGACCGGACCAACTGCTAAGAGATATGGATTTAGTTTAAACCTTAGTTTCTAAAAAAAAAGACATGAAAAACAAAAATATATTTAAACACTTGTTTACCTCAATTCTTCTCGTTGCCGGATTAAATTCTTGTGAGACTATTGAGCTAGATCAAACAGAAAATCCTCTGGCGGTTACAGAGGATCAATTAGACCCAGATCAACTATTCAATAGTATTCAGATTGGGTTTGGGCAATTTACTAATACGGTTTCTGGTGATGCCTCGTTCACGCAACAAGTCACTAGATCTTTTGCAATGACTGGAGGAAACCAATATGCAAATGCATTTTCTCCAGGAAGTTTTGATGGAATTTGGTTCGGTGCATATTCCGGTCTTTTAGCAGATATTCAAGCTTTAGAGCCAATTGCTGAAGAACAAGGGCTAACCTACCAATTAGGTGTCGCCAAAATCATGAAGGCTTATACCTTATTTACTTTAGTAGATTTATTCGGCGATGTTCCCTTTAGTGAAGCTCTTTTAGGAAATGAGAACCTTAATCCTAATACAGATCCTCAAACCGATGTATATACAGCGGCTTTAGCCGAACTTGATTCAGCTATATCTATATTAGGCACTGAAACTACTGTATTACCAAGTGATGACCTTTACTATGCCATTAATAATGGAGGTAGCGTTTCAGCTGATTTGCAAGCAAAATGGATTACTGCTGCGAAAACCTTAAAATTAAGAGTTTATAACAACATTAGGTTGAATGGCTCTGCAATAGGTGTAGATGTAGTATCAGGAATCAATGCTTTATTGGCTGAAAATGATTTAATCGATACTCCTGAAGAAGATTGGCAAGGTAATTATAACTCGACTCGAGTAAACCCTGATTCAAGACACCCAGGTTACGCCAGATACTATGAAAACGGCGCTGGAGGTTATATGTCTAATTACTTAATGTGGGCAATGACTTTTGAAAAAGGTTTGGACGATCCAAGACTTAGATATTATTTCTTTAGACAAGATGACAATGCTACTAACGAAGATATCTTCACTTTAGGTTGTGCAGTACAGTCGGCACCTGGCCACTATGGTTCTGTGACCTCAATATATAATACTGCCGCAACTCCTTTTTGTACAGCTGACGCAACAAGAGGATATTGGGGTAGAGATCACGGTGATAACGGTGGTATTCCTCCAGATGGCCAAAAAAGAACTGTATTCGGTGTTTACCCTGTAGGTGGCGCATTTGATATTGACGATGCAGATGATGTTCAAAATGAAGGTGAAGATGGTCTTTTAGGAGCTGGTATAGAACCTGTCCTTTTAAGTTCTTATGTAAATTTCATTAAAGCTGAAGCAGCATTAACTTTAGGAACTACTGGTGACCCAAGAGCACTACTAGAAACCGCAATTAGACAATCGATTGCCAAAGTAACGTCTTTTGGTGGTTTAGATCCAGAGAGAGTAATTACTGCTGATGATCCTGATACCGCTGCAGATGAGACTGTATTGCAAGGAGATTTCTTTCCAACTCAGACAGCTATAGACAATTATGTAACTACGGTTCTTGACTTGTATGATGCTTCTGATAATACTACACGGTTAGATATTATTATGAAAGAATATCACATCGCAGCCTTCGGAAATGGCCTAGAAACTTACAACGGATATAGAAGAACAGGTTTCCCAAGTAATTTTCAACCAACTCTAGAAGTTAATTCAGGTGATTTTTACAGAAGCGCATTATATCCAGCGAGTTATGTAAATCGCAATAACAATGCAACTCAAAAAGAGCGTACCGAACAAGTTTTCTGGGACACTAACGCTGCAGGATTCATAAACTAAAAAGAAAATCATGAAAAAAATACATAAACTAATAACTATTTGTTTGTTCGCTTTATTTCTAGCGAACTGTGAGGACAATGAAAAATATCCCCTACCTGTTGTGCAGGAAGGTGCGTTCGTGCTAGTTGATATTACGTCTACCCTTATAGACGTGACACAAATCGAATCATCGGCTTATGCAGGGAGATTGCAAGATACAAGAGGTAATATTGATAGTCACACCTTTGAGGTAAGGTCAGTTGTTGCAGGTGTTGCATCTGATTATGTACCAGTATATACAACTACTACTTTTCCAGCTGAATTTGCTATAACGGCTGGTGATATAGCAGCTGCTTTAGGTGTAGATATCGCAACTTTTCCTCCAGGAACACGATTTGACTTTGTTGGAAAATCAACTACTGATAATGGAGATGTAGTAACTTTTAATAGCTTAAATGCTGATTTACAAGCTGAATTAGGGCAAAGACAGGCTTATAATCTTCAAACGTTTATTTCATGCCCTGTTAGTGTCGATGAAATCGCTGGAACTTATTTAGTTCAGGCAGGAGCATTTAGAGCATTTTTTGGAGAGACTACAGATGTAAGAACAGTGGTTGCCGGACCTGGTTCAAGTCAAATAACTATTGTAGAAGGTGAATACACGAATACAGGTGGAGATCCGCTAATCTTAGATATTGATTTTTCCACAGGAATCATTACTGGTGGAGGAAAAGATGCAGATGGTAATGCTGCATTAGCTTGGGCAGAAGGAGTGAATGGGTTGCCTGAGAATACGTATCTCGTAGAAGGTGGTTTCTTCTTTTCTTGTGTTGGAGTAATAGATTTACAAACCAACTTTAGCCCATTTAATGGAAACTCTCATAGATTCCAGCTTCAAAAACAATAAAAACTAAGACGATGAAAAAAAATAATTTGTATTTCCTTTTTGGCCTATTAATGGCCTTCACAATTGTTTCTTGTGAAGACGATGAACCTTTCTCCGCGGGTGAAGGTGATCCGCTATTGAAAAATGTCATCAGTTTAACCGCTACCCTTTCAACTGACCAACTAACTGTTGGTGAAGGTAACGTGATTGATTTTGATGTAACCTTACCTAATTCTTTTGCAAGTGATGCTAGCGTAACCGTTAGAGTTGAGCTTGACAATGGTCAGACCACTACAGGAACCGCTACGGTTGCTGCTGGTGCTACTGCCGGTTCAGGTTCTTTAACAATGCCACCGGATGATGGCGTAGTTGGGGGTACAACAGTTGCCGGGGCGTTAAACGCAGCACAACTTTTTGCAGAAGCAATTTTACTAGATGAATTAGAACCAGGTAATACTTATGTTCTTACTTCTAACGTTGTTGATTTGAATATCTACCCTGACACATTACCAGTTGCTGGTGGTATAAACGTTATCGCAGATTGGAATGGTGCGCCAGGTGTTGACATTGATATGCAAATGATCGATAGAGCTTTTACTACAATATTTGAAGATGCAGCAAGTGGAAGCCGTTTTGAATCTGATTTATTTCAAAATGTAGGTCGTGAAGATGGTATTTACGATGTTTATCTAATCGCATTTACACCTGTAGACCCGGCGGGAACGCCTTATGCAGTTTTATTCACCTTGCCTGATGGAAGGTTAGTGGATGTAACAGGTACTTTAGCTGGAGATACTCCACTAGGAACTAGAATTCCTGTTGCGACATTTGAAAAAACTACAAATGCTGAGACCGGTGTTATTTCTTACATAAACGTAGGAGCACTATAAATTAAAGTTTTGAATTTAAACCCCGTTGAATAGTTTTCAACGGGGTTTTTTTATTTACATATATTTGACCAATGACAGATAAAAACCAAATTTACGGTATTAGGGCAGTGATTGAGGCCATACAGGCCAATCAGCCAATAAATAAAGTTTACCTTCAAAAAGGTCTAAAAGGTGATTTATTCAAAGAATTAGAAAGTACTATAAGAAAAAATAAAATCAGTAGTTCTTATGTTCCAGCAGAAAAGCTCAACAGACTTACAGAGCACAACCATCAAGGAGTAGTTGCCAATATTTCATCAATAGGTTTTCAAGATTTCGAACCTTTGTTGGAAGGCATTCTTGAAAAAAATACCGCTCCTCTCCTCTTATTATTAGATCAGATTTCAGATGTGCGAAATTTTGGGGCAATCATAAGAACTGCAGAATGTTGCGGAGTAGATGCCATTATAGTTCCGAAAAGCGGCTCGGCGCCTCTTAATGATGATGCCATAAAAACATCTGCTGGCGCTGCCTTTAATATTCCTATTTCAAAAGTTGATCATTTAAAAGATGCTATATTTTATTTGCAGGCATCAGGTGTAAAACTTGTTGCGGCCACCGAAAAAACCAATGAATCTATTTTTGACTTAGACCTAAAACAACCATGCGCCATCATTATGGGTTCAGAAGACCGTGGTATAAATCCATCTATTCTAAAAATGGTCGATAATAAGGCAAAACTGCCAATGATGGGCGAAATAGCCTCTTTAAATGTTTCTGTAGCCTGTGGCGTGTTTTTGTACGAAGTAGTTAGGCAACGACAGCTTTAACCCTCTTCCCTATCTTTTTTCTCTTTAAAATGATAGTTGATCTTCACTTCATTAATTGGCGGGTCAACACTTTCAATAAAATTGCCGTCTTCATCAAAATATTTGAGAAACTCATCTTCTTCCTCGTTATAATCATCTCTTTCCCAAGAGTATCTTTTATCAATTTCAAGTTTTGTCTTAAAAACAAGAGCAAGTATCAAACCCACTAAAAAACCAGATAAGTGCCCTTCCCATGAAATACCCTCTTTAATCGGAAAAATATACCAAATCATGCTTCCATATAAAAATACCATAGCAAGAGATAAAGCTATAAGTCTATAATGCCGTGCAAAAATCCCCTTAAAGAAGATAAAACTCACCAAAACATAAATAACTCCACTTGCACCTATATGATATGAAGGCCTACCAATAAACCATGTCAGCAACCCTGAGAATAGCACCCCAAAAAATAAAACCTTACCGGCGTCTTTATTATAGAAGTAGAAAATGGCCGCAGTTAAAGTGGCCAAGGGAATGGTATTATTATATAAGTGTTCGACTGAACCATGAATAAACGGAGAAAAAAGTACTCCTCTAAGGCCTTTTATACTCCTTGGTTCAATACCAAATTCATTTAAATTGATATTGAATTTTATTTCAACCCAAAAAACGGTCCAGATACTAAGTATCACAAACAATGGCATAAATACCACGCTATTAGAAAATTTCAAATGATTCTCTGATGACATAACACTAAAGTCGCAATTTCTTTTCCATAATTGCAAAATCGGATAAATTGTCACACTCATTTTTAGTTATTTTTATAAAATGAATGAACCTCTCGCAGAGCGCATGCGACCAAAAAGTTTAGAAGACTATATTAGTCAGGCTCATTTGGTTGGTGAAAAAGGAGCTTTGACCCATCAAATTAAGCAGGGCATAATTCCGTCTCTAATCCTCTGGGGGCCTCCCGGCACGGGTAAGACAACCTTAGCCAACATTATTGCAGCAGAAAGCAAGCGCCCTTTTTACACCCTGAGTGCTATCAGCAGCGGTGTTAAAGACATTCGTGAGGTAATTGAAAAAGCGAAACAAAGTGGCGGTCTTTTTACCGCTAAAAACCCGATACTATTTATTGATGAAATTCATCGTTTTAGCAAATCACAGCAAGACTCTTTGCTCGCCGCGGTGGAAAAAGGCTGGGTAACATTGATTGGTGCAACTACCGAAAATCCGAGTTTTGAGGTAATTCCGGCTTTACTCTCACGATGCCAGGTGTATATTTTAAATTCTTTTGAAAAAGAAGATTTAGAAGCTCTATTAAAAAGAGCACTTTCAAAAGATGAGCATTTAAAAACTAAAGAGGTACAACTCAAAGAAACCGAAGCCCTATTAAGACTCTCTGGTGGAGACGGACGAAAACTCTTAAATATTTTTGAACTACTTATTAATTCAGAATCTAAAGATAAGATTACCATAACCAATGATTTGGTCTTACAGAAAGTTCAAAAGAATACCGTTTTATATGATAAAACAGGCGAGCAACATTATGATATTATTTCTGCTTTCATAAAATCTATTCGTGGCAGCGATCCAAATGCTGCGGTCTATTGGTTAGCGCGAATGATTGAAGGTGGTGAAGATGTTAAGTTCATAGCGCGTAGATTGGTTATTCTTGCCTCAGAAGATATCGGAAATGCGAACCCTACCGCTCTCGTGCTTGCCAATTCTACTTTTGAGGCAGTAAACACCATCGGATTTCCAGAAGCTCGTATAATTCTTAGTCAATGTGCCACTTATTTGGCAAGCTCTCCAAAAAGTAACGCCAGTTACATGGCCATAAACCTCGCACAGCAAAAAGTAAAAGAAACAGGAGATTTATCCGTACCTCTTCATATACGAAATGCCCCTACCAAACTTATGAAAGACTTGGGCTACGGCAAAGATTATAAGTACGCCCACAACCATGATGATAATTTTGTAGAATCAGAATTTTTGCCCGATGAAATTTCAGGCACTTCTTTCTTTAGGTTGGGCAATAACCCTAGAGAAAATACCATGCGCGATTTTTTAAAAAAAAGATGGAAAGATAAATATGAGTTCTAAAATTTAATATTCAACTCTTTAAGAACTTTTTCGCCGTTATCACTATACTCAAAAAACCACTTATCCTTTTTTTTAAGAACAACTCCATTTTTATCTTCATGACTCGCCAAGAAAACATTCTCCACAGAAGTCTCAGTTAATCTATATTGAATTTTTGGTGCGCTATCCACCAATTGAAATCCACCCTCAATAGGTTGGGCATATAGAATCTCCGAGGTTGTATTAACCGAAGAAGAAACAACTTTCTCCATCGCTACCTCCTTCACTTGCTCTTCGCTAACAACAGGTTTATTTTTCTGAATTTCTTTGGTCGCTTCAGCTATTTTATTTTGATTCGTCTTAGAGACAGATTTAATCGGTTCAGTATTTAATGATTTTACATCATTTTTAAAACTTACCGTTATGGGTTTTTCAATCTCCTTCTCTTTCGGTTCGTACTGGTAATTTAGCAGCTCAAAAGACTTAAATGCCTGTCGTATAGCTTCGGCATAAGCCGATTTGTATTCCTTAATCTTACTTCTACCTTCTTGGGTTGTATAAACTATTACCCCATTACAATCTTTAAGAACTATAGCCACCTTCGTAGCGAAAAGAGAAGACCTATCATCTAAATTGGCTTTTAGTGCCAAACAGCCATTATTCAGTAAATCTTCAGGAAGTTGATCATCATAAATTGTTGTGTATCCATTGTTAGTGAAAAGATATTTCACTAATGTGCTTGTCTGGTATTGATTCATTTCTTTAAATGCATCGAACTGTTTGGGCACAACCATATACTTGTAGTTGTTCAATTGGGCATTACCAAAGAAATTAATAGCGAAACTTAGCGCGAAGAAACATATGATATTTTTCATGGAAAACAGTAATCAATTTCTGTTCCAAGATATAATATTAAATCCAAACTGTAAAGATGCATAGTTACTATCAGGAATATTTCGGTAACCTAACAAATTATCTCCGAGAATATAAAAGTTAACCGGACCTGCCTGAAAATTAAGACCTAATCCGATATTAGTGAAAGTAAACTTATCGGCTGTGTAGGTAGCTTTTAGAGCTAAGGCATTACCAATTCTTGTTTGGTAAAAAGCAGTTAAAGCAGCTTGTGGGCCTTTGGGTTTATTTATTATGAATAAATGGCCGCCCACGGCATTCTTATAGTCGAAGGGGCTATTGTTTTCAACTCCATTGATTCCGCAATAACAATCTTCGGTTTTCTGTTTTTGTTCACCAATATTGTATCGAATCGATGCATTTAGTTTTATGGGCCTTAAGGTGATATAAGAGTCACTATTTGTTTCAAATGGCACCTGAGCTTCAATATCATCTATCAAGTTTTCCCAGATATCACTGTTCAAATCTTCAAAAGATTCGGGTAAAATAATTTCTATACCCTCATTAGAGGCTGTACCTTCTAAAGTAAAGTTTTTAACATCTTTAGTATGGTTAATAAAACCCACATCTAGCAGACTTCCTGTTATGCTTGTTTTTTCATTTAATTGATAGGTAAACCCAACATCGAACCCCAAGCCTAAATTTCCTCCGAATAGTGCTCTTCTTGCCAGCAAACTACCAATACTTTCGTTTGAGTCTTCGTTTTCAACGCTTTCGTTTAAACCTGAGGTTTGTAACTGTACATCCGCAACAAGCGTATTTCTAAGAAGATTATTTTGTCCTTGAGTTGTTACAAAATAGCCACTATTCGATTTTGATTTCGCCTCGAAGATACTTGAGTATATTTTCCCTCTTGCCCCTAATCTTAATTTGTCACTTACTTTTCTGTTAATTCCGAAGTGAAACACACTTAAACCTTCACCAAAGGTAGTAAGATGACTAAGACTAAACCTTCTGTTTAAATTATTGGCATTACCTTCAAAAGCCAAAATCGCTAAATCTTTTGGCCAATATTGCGTTACGGACAATTCTCCGTAAACACCAAAAGAGTAATAATCTTCAGGTCGATTAGCGTTTCTAAAACCAATGTTTAAAATATCTAATTGTAAACTACCCCCAAATTCGTCTCGTTGACTTAAGCCATTAACGACCTTGTCTCTCACTTTATCGGTAAAATCAATACCATCATTTGCGAACAAATCATTTAATGTAATTCCACTAGTACCAGCTTGTACCGCAATGCCAGAGATTGCCGGTATACCTGCATGCCATTTGTAAGGCGTTTTGACTCCAGGATTTATGAGTAAGGACTGTGGAATCTCATAAAAATCATAAAGCAACTGTTTATTCTGCGCACCGAGATAGGCCACACTAAAAAGCATGGTAAAAAGAACTAGTCTAATCTTTATCATTGTAGTCTTACCCTAAATACTGCACTGGATCTTAAGATTACTCTAGGTTCATTAGCTGAAGATTCGCTTGTATTATCGCCTAGATTTTCACTAGTTACTCTTATTCTTGTTGTATTTCTTAATATATCTAAACTTCTATCTCCGTTGCCATAAGCTACTTCACGCTCAAGCAAAGGCGACGGTTGAGGCTGCATTCTAAAAGATTCACTGTCCAAAACATTATCCATTGCATCTAAAAACTCGACCAGTAAGTTTAATTCTTTACTTGTCGTATTCTCTAATTGATAGGTGATAGCGCCATCTAGTACTCTTTCTGAAACAAAGGCCTCGTTAAAAGCTTCAAAAGTGAATGTTTGATTGTAGAAACTTCCTGGGGGTAATTGATTGATAACATCTTCTGGAGATTCGAAATAAAATATTCCTGTAGCCAATGTAGGAACAACACTTAAATCATCGAATTGATCAAAGTTCTGCTCTTCGGAACAGGAAACTAATAGAAAAAGGAAAAAGTAACTCAGAACTTTTTTCATAGCATTATTTATAGTGTAATAAGAACAACTTAAAAAGGTTGAACCCTACTAGTATAACTCTACAAAATCTGTTTTATTTCGTCAAGACGATCAATCATTTTACAAAAATTATGCTCGGGTTCATTGTGGGCATTAAAATGTACAGTTTGGAACCCCAAAGCTTGCGCCCCAAGTATATCAGCCTCTAGATTATCGCCTATCATAACAGAATTCTTGGCTTGTGTTTTAGCTAAACTTAAAGCCAGTTCAAATATTTTCGGGTTGGGTTTTTTTACACCGGCCATTTCAGAATTCACTATCTGTTCAAAATAATCATACAGATTAGCATTCTTCAGCTTTTTATCTTGTATTTCTTGAAAACCATTGGTTATTATGTGAAGCCTATACTTTGGCTTTAAATAATCAAGAATTTCAAAGGCATATGGAAATACATGGTTGTATGAGGACAGATGGTTTATATACTCCTCTGATAGAATATCGATTAAATCATCAGAAACATCAAACTCAATGGCATTAAAAGTTTTTTTAAGCCGTAGGTAGCGAAGTTCAGTTTTGGTTACTTTCTCTTCTCTGTACAATTTCCAATACTCCAAATTAATGGGAACATAAACTTCTAAAAAATCATTTATGCCCACACCAACTTCATGATCCGTCAAAATTTTTTCAAAGGTCAAGGCAGAGTTTTTTTCAAAATCCCAAAGCGTATGATCTAAATCAAAAAAAACGTCCGTAATAGGTTCCTTAAACATAATATCTTTTAAGAGTTGCTTTGTATAGTTCAAGCCATTTTAAACGATTAGAGCTTCCTAATAACTCATTCGAAAAAACCATATTAAAATCTCCTTGCACCTCTTTGATTTCCCTATACATAAAATCAAGTTTATCGAACACCTGCCCTTGTTTTTTAAATTTTAGGAATGTGTAATCACAAACCGCAAATGGATGAATTCTAATAGGTTGTTGCACCTCAAGATTTATATCATAAAAATAAAATGGTGTACATGTACCTGCCCGAAAGCCCATTTCATGTGTATAGCCCATAGTATAATCATCGGTAAATTCCGCTTCTACTAAATCTTGGTATGTTTTAGGTATTTGCACCCTGTTATAGCGCATTCTAGAATAATTGACGGGTCTATTGATTAGATTGGCCAATCTGCTTTTTTCTTCTTTCAAAATCTTATTGCTCAATGAAGAGCCATATGAAGCACTTAGGGAAACGATACTATAATCAGCAACTGACTTGATCAAAAACCGGAACTTATTTTTAAAAACGGATACATTCTTATCATGCCTCGAATAATCTGCAAATTGGAAAAAGAACATGGTTTTACACTTTACCTCTTTATGCAAGTCCATTAAGTAAGCAAAGTTATTGTACGGGTCTTTTTTAGGGTTTATCCAAACCATAACACGCTTGGCCAAACGCAAGAATTTCAACTTGCTCAAGTCTAGCAATATTCCGCCTATGGTTCGCACAAAACCACGATAGGCAAAGGCATGCGAAGTGGTAACGTTAACTATAGAGGTAAACTGATATTTCTTTTTTCTCTGTTGTATCTCTGGAAACCGTTCTTTTAATAAAGACAAGAATTTTTTCGCCCAAAGATCAATTATCGGACGCTGTAAAAAATTATTTTGATAGGCCAGGCTCTCTTTTACCGGAAAACGGCCCAAATCATCTTTAACATGGGGCAGATACTCCTCATACCTGCTTATAAGGTAAAAACTGGCCGCAAAAATATCAAAGGGGATATTACTTCTTTCATCAGCTTCGAAAAAACAAGGGAAACCCTCCCAATCTTTAACCTCAACCAGAACATCATCGATACCTTGCTCAAATAATAAGCTATTACTTTTAATAAAAAATTCGTTCTGTAAGGGCTGCTTGGTGTAAGTGATTTTAGGACCTGAATGTTTAATAAAATCTTCTACCGTAGTGGTAAAACTAACCTCAATACCCAAAATTCGGGTAAAGATGTGTTTCATAGTATAAGTGAAACGTTTGGATATTTTATGCGTGTAAATTAGAAGCATTTATAACATTTGTTCATCGGCAAAACTAAAGTAAGCCTTTTCAGTTATGATTAGGTGATCAAGTATTTTTATATCCAATGCCGTCGCAGCCGTTTTTAATTTACTGGTAATTTGCTTATCTGCCGAACTGGGCTTTAAAGTACCCGAAGGATGATTATGGGCCAATATCAAACCCACGGCCCCATATTCCAACGCTTGTTTTAATACCAAGCGCACATCAACCAAAGTGCCCGTAATACCGCCTTTGCTTAACTGTTCTTTATGTAAAACTTTATTGGAATTATTGAGATATACAATCCAAAATTCTTCGTGAGGTAGTTCTCCTAGAATGGGTTGTAATAATTCAAAAACGTCGGCACTGCTATTTATCTTGCTCACTTTTTGAGCTGGCCCACCTCTTCTTCGCCTGCCAATTTCTAAAGCTGCCGCAATAGTTACTGCCTTGGCTTCCCCAACGAATGTACCGTTATTTAAAACATTACTCATGAACAATTTTGAACGGGATATCAAGCTAATTTACAAAGAGGTTCAAAAACTTCCATATTCTGCACGAAAGGACAGAATATTACTAATGTTGGCAATTCTAAAAACTAATTGTGCCAAGTTAAAATAATTCTCAAAACGTTTTGTTTAAATAATATGAAGATTTACTACCATATCACGGCGCTAGGTAATATTGATAAAATAAAAGCTCAAGGGCTTAAATCGAATGATTCGGGTGAAATTTTTGTTGTGGATGATATAAATGTTGTAAACAGTATAGCCTTTAACCAGCTTGGTATTTTTGAATATGGATTGTTCAAGATTCATGAAAAAGGGATTAAAAAGGTAGTAAAAGACAACGTCGCTGAGCACACTTCGGATAATCAATTTATTATCAAACAAGATGTTATAAAACCCCAGTATTTGGAGTTCCTTGGGATTGAAAAAAAATCCTTATTAATGACTACAATCAACGAAAATATGAGGGTTTCTAAAGCTTTAGGAATGGAAGACGAAGAAGCCTTTAACGATGCCTTGAGAATAGTCAGGCGTAATGCTGCTTTAAATAAAATGTTGGATGCCAGCCACACAGACTTTGATTACGAAAAGTGGAAAGCCTTAACTTCAAATCAAAAGGGCAACAACAATTAAATCTTATCAATAGCTTTTGAATTGGACATTTCTCTTCTCTTTTGATTTTCAACATCCAAATCAATCAATTTTTGAAATTCTTTAATCTCGTTTTGAAGGTTAATTTTTGATTGGTATTTAAAAATTATTGCTCCCATGCTTTTACCTTCAAAAAACACCTCATCGTAGTTATACAAGTCTTCAATGTTGAAAGTTGGGTTTTGTCTAAATTCAATAGGTCTTGGAATATATTCTTCTTTGTATGTTTTGTAAGCTTCATGCTCAATTTGAATTGCTATTCGTCCCTTGAAAACCACTTCCCCCGCATCAAGTTCCAAGGGACTGTCTTGGGGTAGTATCATTTCACTTTTTTTATTACTACTAACATCTTCATTTCTAGTTTTTAGTTTCTCAATTAAATCTTTAGAGTTAACACCCTTCTTTCCGAGTCGGTTGACTAAAGAATTGTTTTTGGAAGAATAAGAAAACCAATGCCGTTTGCTCAAGGTGGGTAAATTATACTTTTCCATGTACAAGGAATAAAAACAGGTATTGCCAATTAATTCAATTGATTCAAGTCTATCATTTTTGAAATTGGGGATAGATGGAATGGAACCACATTTTCCAGTAACAAACCCAAATGCTAGACCATCTGGCATTAAACGATTTTCAACCATGATATTGTTGCTAATAATAATTAGACCTTCATTTATTAGCTGCCCTCTTACATTTTTAAAATCCTCTATTGACATCCCAAGCCAAAAGTCCAAGAACAATATTTCTTTGGTTTGCAATTGATTTTCAATTGCACTTTTCATAGGAATAGAATTTTGCTCCTTTGAGCTTTTAGGATTGTCTTTACATCCTATAAAGAGAAAAGTAATAAAAAATATAAAGAGCTTGGAGAGGTTTGTCATGGCAAAAATCTCAATTCATTATTTAAACCAACCAGAACTGGCGTTGCAATTGAAAATATTCTTTACACGCCTGTTTTCAAGTTCGATTACATATGCAAATCGAGGTCTGTTAGCTTGCCCATAGAATTCATAGC
Source organism: Croceitalea marina (assembly GCF_042684265.1). Lineage (NCBI taxonomy): Bacteria > Pseudomonadati > Bacteroidota > Flavobacteriia > Flavobacteriales > Flavobacteriaceae > Croceitalea > Croceitalea marina. The sequence continues at coordinate 106,673 of NZ_JBHULB010000083.1, forward strand.
TTATATGCCCAGATATGCAAAGCGTACATCGCCCCTGTTTAACGATCATCTTTCTAAGACCTATTTTCTTGGCAGAATCAAATTGAGCCTTTAGAAAGGCTAAAAACTCATATTTCTCTCTATCATCGTAAACACAATCTTCTTCTAGTATCGGTTCAAGGATTGTGGTATTCAAATTAACGCAGGACTGGATAAAGCTGTCGACTATTCCTTGAGATTCTTCGGCAGTGGAAAGTTCTGGCTTGAATTTTAGTTTAATCAGTTCCATCTCACTTCTTTTTTTGGGTTAGACCCCAATATTGTACGTATTTGATTCCGATCCAAATTATCTCTAAAGCTTTCGATCAGCGGACAAATTTCATGGCCTATCTGCGATATTCCTCGCTATAATCGGAACTGAATTCCAGAACTAAGGTATTTGCTGTTAGTTCTGCAATAGTGGCCGTTTCGGGATTGGCAGATTCTCCTTCCGTAAAAAGGATAGTATCACCTGCCAGTGAATAATTGAATACTGCCGTCCTTCCTCCATCACCTGGGCAACCACCACTGTCATCCAAATATGTTCCATCATCGGAGAACACTATAAAACTGCCCTCTCCAGTATCGGGACAATTTTCCTCAATATAGAAATTATCGATAATCGTAGTGCCATTTGAAGTTGTCACAGCAAACAAAAACCATTTACCAAGCAGATTTTGTTGGGAAATTGTAATACCCGAAGATGAATCATCCTCCGAGCATGAGACCGCCAACAATAGTAATACAATAAAAGTGGATTTTATCTTTCTCATCATTTTTAATTTGACTTCATGTTAAATGATTCGCATTTGTTATATCACATAACTCTTTCATAATAAACATATTTCATAAATATGAATAATTTTTTATTATGTGCCTATGAACGTCAATTAAAATTTATCCATGTCCTGATATTGGGGGAATGGACTTTAGGGACAAAGGACGAAGAAAAAAGGATGCTGAATACAAGAAAAGGTTTGGAGAAAAAATCAAAGCTTTTCGAATCGCAAAAGGATTGTCCCAATTTAAACTAGGAATAGAAGCGGATTTAGCACGAACGCAGATCAGCAAGATTGAAAATGGTTTGGCCAGCCCGACGGTTTTAAGCCTTGTCCACCTTGCAAAAGCTTTGGAACTTACTTCTGAACAGATTATCGAACTTCTGGACATAGAGTAATCTATAAATTCATCCTTTGAATTAACCAGAATTTTATGTTGAATTAAAGAATATTTAATTGTTTTCTATTCACCAACTGGTTTGACTTTCTTCTACTAACACTTATCAAAATAAGGTGATTTTGGGGCAAAAATGACAGCTAAAAAAAAAGGTGCTACATAAATGTATTACAAAATCCTTATAAACTTAATTTAAGTGGTCATAGGTTTTCCAATACTACCCCCCCTTGGTTTTTTCACTAAATTTGATTTTTCCCCTACCCCCCCATTGATTTTCTGAAAAAATAATATATGAGGTTTGCCCTTTTATTTTTTACCAAAAAAAATGTTTTCTTTAGTATTTTGTACCTCAAACACATATTCTATCTCTTGTTCATCTGGCTTGTCCCTCCTTGTTACTAGGTTAAAGAAAATCTCATCATACAGACTCTTTAAGGTAAACCTCTGGCGTGTGCCATTTATATTCAGCTTAAAATAACCGTCTTTGCCACACATCATCTTTTTCCCAGTCCTTTTGTAGACTTCCCCAAAGTTGGAAAAACTATAATCTTTTGATATTGGAAATAATACTCTCTGATCAGTATTGTTTAGATAATCTATATTGTATCCGACTCCATTTACATCATAAAACAATTGCGGGTCATTTGGGACATAACTTTTAGGGCTTAAACCTTTTTTGGCATTTTTCTTTTCCTCTTTTACAAAACGGCCATATTCTCCTATTTGACGTGTGGAAAGCCCCAATCTTTTACCAATGTTGGCATTTGTAACCTTTCCGTTCTTTTTCATATCCCAAAATGATAGGATTTCCTTTATTTCCCTAATCCTTCTTCTTTTTGTTTGCTCGCTTTTGGCTTTTCCCTTTAAACTCTTTCGTTCTTCTTTTGATAGCTTGGGATTAAAAACATAAGCTCTTTCATAGTTTCTCCTAACAACTCCTTCAAGCTCATCCGTATCCATTAAAAACATGAGTTCCCCAAGAAGAAAATCCACCAATCCCTTGGGTAAAGGAATTGTACATTTAGTATTTAGTATCTCCGCAATAGATTGATATATTTCAGTAGGTAAATTGGGGTTGAGATAGGCAAACTGGACTAAATTCTGAAAGAAATAATCCACTCCATGAATTCGAAATGTTTCATTGCCATATACATTTTCTTCCACTATAGAAGTTTCTATTTTTTTTGGCCAGTGAAATTTTACAAATTTTTCTTTCGGATCAAAAATCAAATAATCCTTACCCTGAAAATCTAAGTCATGGGTATTATCATAGTTGAAATCATCCCAGCGGATTTTTTCAAACTTAATCAATAACGTTTCTGACATTTTCCAATAGCTTTTAAGTTCCTCCCTCTTGGGCTTCCAGTTGCTATTGGGTTATCTATTTGAAGATATTTCTAGTGTGATGCTGTTTCACACCCAATTATGAGATACAAATTTGGCTTAAAAATGTTAAAAAAACAAATATTATCAATTTTTAACTTTTTATTAACTTTATATATGGATTATTTTACAGGTATAAAATATTCTAGTAGCCCAGCGCACCAAATCAATTTTGTCACAAAATCTTGAATTTTGGACACAAAGAGTACTGTTTTGTAAGCTATTTAGGTCATATATTCATAGAAGTGTACTAAAACATCCATTAATCCAAAAAAATGTCCGCACATGACCCAATCATAGTCTTTACTATTATTTAACCTTGTTAGCAAAACCAATCACCCTTTAACTGGAAACACTACTTATTGAATTGTTTAATTAAGCTTTAACAAGTTCTACTCTTAGAAAAGCTAACCAACAGCAATTCCAACTAGCTTACAATGCACAATTGAGCTAATTTTACAATTCTCATAATTAACAATGAGAACCAAAAAATTCTGTGTCCGCCCATCCTATTTGCCATCCAATTCCCCTGTTTAAATTTCTTAAAACGTCTTTAAAAACTTAAATCAGGATGGTTTTTTAGTTGAAAGAATGACCAACTCTAAAGTTTTCAACATTGATTTACCAACAGGCTTTATTCCATAATTTTGGAATATGTCCAAATTATTCAGAAACTACGATAAGGAAGCCATAAAAGTACTGATGAAGGAAATAGGAGCATACCGCTATGAACGTGCTTTGGAAAACATGAAGATGTCAGATCAGAAACCAATATCAATGTCTGGATTTTATTTGGAGTCCAACGAACATTGCATCTTTCTTTGCCACCGTTACCCATCAGGATATGTTTTAAAGCTTATGAAGGTCGATGGGTTTATGCAGATACCCAAAGAAGGTTGGAAACTGATAAAGGAAAAAAGATACCTCTAGGATTCATAGCTTTCAATAAGCATTTGAGCCTCATATATTTCATTTTTCAAGGAATCGTTCTCTTTTTGTAGTTCCTTCATACCCGATTTGTCTTCGATGATTTTCATATCATAGGGTGGTTGGGGCGGCTTTGGACTGTTCAAAATAGAGATAACGCCTAAGATGGTACTTATTATTATTGCACCGATTGCTATCCAAATAGATAAATTCGATTGCTTTTTTGCCTGAATGGCCGCTTTTCTCGACTCTTGTAATTCTAGATAATCAAGGTATTGTTTGACAGTAGCACCCTTAATTACCCAACTTCTGAATGAAAAATCATCGTATGCATTTTTGTAAATTATATCAACACCTTCTCGAAATCTTATATAAGGTTGAGAATTGGATATAATTGCATTCAATTGATTCTTGTCATCAAAAGTAGACTCGAATGATTCCCCAATCCATTTAATGAAAGTCGATTCTAAACTGGAATCAAATTTTATTGATGTGGTTTCTTCAATACGTTTCTTTAAGTCAAAATACTTGATTCCATTTGGGTTGTTGAAACCTATTTCCATTGACTTTATATATACGTTTTCCATATTAAAAATTATTTATATCAATATTACCTGAATACTTGTCCAAATTCTCACCAGTTTTGAAATGACCCTTACCAATTATTTTATTCGTCTTATTGTCTAACTATACCTCAACAAAGAAGTTGTAGAGGGCATATAGGCTGAATTTCCTATTCGGCTCAAATCGATGAGTTAGAAAAGTACCGTTTTGCCAAAGGTTTATCCATTGTTCAGTTTCATTTAACATTATGTATTCGTAGAGACCCATATTATAAAAATAGAATAATGCTTCCATTGCGGAAAACCCCTAGTTTTTTTAAGGTTTTTCAATAATTGGCTTTAGACTTAAAATCCTAAATTGCAATATCCCCCTCTATTGCTTATTCTCTAACCAAAATATCGAAAATGAAAAAGCTATTATCCTATGGTATTTACCTTATGTTGACTGGGGTGTTATACTCCCAAAACGAACCTACCAAATTAGTATTGGATTTAAATGGTTATGTACAAAAATACATAGACCAACATAGCATTATTATGAAATCAACCATCAATGACAATACTCTAAACCTCCAACAACAACTATTGCAGTACAATGACGAAATGGCAAAACTTGAAAAGGATTTTACAGATGCTAGGGAAAAAGAATATAGGGATTTGAGCAAAGAAGTCAGCATAGGACATAGTTGCACAAAGAGGTACAGTGGTGGAACAAAGAAATGTGGTACTGAATGTGCATCTGCCCCAACGCCAGCATGGTTTACCAAACCTGAATGGTCAGATACAGTTATGGAGGAAGGAAACAAAGTAAATGCCACTGTGAAGCCAAACGGGTCTGCCGCCTGTGTTTATCTCCAAAAAAGTGGAGAGGGAAGGATAGCCCTTAGGATTGTTTCCACTTTTAGGGTTAGGGAAGATTGGTTATTAAAACAAGTTGAAGCTGATAAAAACTACGTTTTTACCAAAGTAAAGAAGCTTGCTAGGAAAGCGATAGACCTCAATGATTGAACTACCATTAATCATTTTATATTTACTTAATGAAGAAAGTAGAACTGAACATAACTATTGAGAATTTTGATGATGCGATGCAAAAACATACCATCATTCCATTTTTAGAATCGCTCAAAGAACTCAAAGCAAATGGATATAAAATCGTCAAGATGAACGGTGACAAAATTGACTTTGGAGGTATAGATCGAATTCTAAAGCAGTATGAGGATTTCAAAAAATCCCAATGAAGCAGATAACCATGAAAGGTATATTTCGATTAGCTGGGGGTCTGCTGAACAGATTGGGCTACTCCAATGAGTATATTGAGTCCCATTATGCCGAATGGTCGAGTGCCGAAAAGAAATCTCATAATGATTATATCTGGTATCTGTTCAATAGGGCTTTGAACAATGTTGACGGGCTAAGCGTAGAACAGGTATTCGAGAAAAACAGTCATATCTACTATGCCATGGGTCTATTCGTGCACAAGTATGAAAACGGCAATAGGAATATGTACACCAGATTGGCATTTGAGGCCGACCTATTGAAATACATAGAGCAAAGTTCTAATTCAAAACTTCAATACATCGTAGAAATAATAGGCAGTAAAGGTTGTGATTACGCTCTTTCACTAGATGGCCAGAAACTAAGTCCAGAAGAAATGTTCGACTGGCAGCCTCTGGCTTCCAAAGATTGCACCAACTGTCAAGGATGCACCTGCACCTATTCAATGACTGTTAAAAGAGATAGGAACGGGAAGATTATTTATAAAACCACGTAACCTTTCACCTTCTGAACAGTGCCTAAACTAACATCACATAGTTTGGCGGTGTTCCGTAAGGATTGTCCTTCCCTTAAACGTTTTACTACCTGTGGGTACTTTGCCAAGAAATCCTCTTTTGGTTCTTTAGACCCCCTTATTCGGCCTTTGTACTTTCCTTTCGCTTTGGCGATGGCAATTCCCTCACGTTGACGTTCTAACATTGTCTCCCTCTCCATTTCTGAAATATTAGCCAGTACTGAAACAATTAATTTAAAAGCTTGATTAGGTTTTTTACCTACTAATGACTCAAGACCTAGATTGTCTACTTTTACAACAACCATGTTTCTCTCAAAATGTTTTAAGGTATTTAGAACATCAAGTAAGTTACGCCCCAGCCTATCGATGGAGCTTACGGATAGATAATCAATTTGCTTGTCCAAAATAAGTTCTTTACCTCTGTCCCGACGGACAAAAGGGATTGTACCGCTGCAAACATCAATAAATAACTTTTCGTCAGGGTGTTGTTTTATTAGCTGTCTTTCTAGTTTTTGGTCAGGAGTACTTACCCTAATATATCTTGCTTTCATGTGCCAAACTTAGGGAGGGTATTAAAGACACGCCAATTTATTCGATCTAGGCAAGTTTTTACTCGATCAGGTGTACGACTTTAGGGCATAGTCTAAAATTAGCCATTTAAAAGCTTTAGGGCACGAGCCATAACCTCATCATTATTAATTATGATTAAGTAAAGTTTTCCACGTGTTCTTGTCATAATTTGAGAAAGCATCTTAATTGGATGATAAAAAGGGGCTCTTGCATAACCCCTAAGGCTTAACTTATTATCTATGTATTGAAAATGATAGTCTACCACCGCTATTACCTTTTCAAACTCTTGGCCTATTACCCCATGGGCATTATCTGATAGACCTTGGGAGAACTTTTCATATTTATACTTTTCTTTTTTATCAGGGGTATAATTTATCATTATCCACCCTTGGGAGCACAGGTGTTCGATGTGGAATTTAGCGTGATCATATTCTTTAAAATACTTCAATATTACATTTCCACCTTGAATCTTGGGAACAGAGGTGTTTTGATTGAGCAAAGCTTTAATAAAGAAAGAAATCTCCTTATTGGTTCTTATGGTTTTTGTCAGTTCATATATTTTAGATTCTGTAGATTTTTTTATTTGAAGATGGTTTTTATTGTTGATTTCCCACGTCCTTAAACATTGTTCCATATCATAGGAGAATATGCATTTACCAAGGTTTTTCTTTACTTCTGTGATAACATAATCCAGTTGATTTGGATACATCCTTTGCGCCTCATCCACTATAACTATATCGTAGTCCGAAAAATTGATGCTCCAAGTTATCTTGGCAGGAACTATATTCCACCCAACCTCATCATTTAAAAGATGCTGCCCAGAATTTAAGTTAGCGCAATGAACGACTACAACTCTTCTTGACTCCTTTATATAGTCCTTAGCTATATCATATATTAATAATGTTTTTCCTGTACCCGCTTCTCCCTTAATAGACACGAAGGCTTCCTTTTCACTTGATAAATCAGCTAAGGCACTTTTTTTAATGAGTTCTTGCTGTTGAGTCAAAAAGTATTCCTCGTTTAAAAATTTATGAGAAGAATTAAAAGGGGACACTAGATAATTAGCAGGATTAAAAAGCTCATTAACATCCTCTACATGTTCAGGGTCTTGATTAAGGAGTAATTCGACCACGTCATTATTTGTCAACTCAATTACGTTATTATGTTCATCCAGAACATAAAATTTTCTCTCATCCGAAATAAAGGTTGTTTGGCTTATTTCTTTTCCCAAAAAATCAAGGTAGTATCTATTTCTTAATAACTGCTTTTTGATTTTCTCTGGAGTGCCTATTTTTTTTACTTCAATATTTACAACTTTAGTCTTTCCAAATCTTAGGAGATCAAACTCTTTACCGATTTGTGGGATGCTAAAGCCCACAACAAATCCATCATAAATGTCAACATCTCCATATATCAAACACAGTTCATTTACCATTAGTGACATGTCATCTAATTCATCAGATTTAATTGAAACAGAATGATATTTCAAATATTCTTCAAATAGAGGTCTGGCTAAATTTTGGTAAGCTTGTATAAGGGATAAAAGGTTAGTTTGAATCATTGTTAATATGAGGAAGGCTTTAAACTATACTAAAAAAGAAAAATAGATATTCAATAAATAAGGGGAGTCTTACAAAATTAGAAAAATAATAGTTTTAACATACCTTGGACTAAAAGTTTATAAAGGATATGAAATTCACATTCTCAATCTTGGATTTCTGTTGGCAATGCAATATTCCGTAATCCTTGACAAGCTAGTTTTTACAAGGATTTTCGAGGGTATGAATTATCTTGAATTGTGCCAAAAAGAATTTCTGGAATTCTTAAATGGAATTCTCTTCAAGTTTCTTAACGGATGAAATAAGCGAATTTAGGTTATTGGGAAAATTATGTTTTTTTGGGTGACCTAAATCATATGTTCTTTTCGATTCATAATCCAAAGCCACATAGAATTTTCTATCCATGTAAACAGTTTTGTTTTCAATTGGAAGATTGAATTTGATGGTCAATTTGAAAAGCCCATTAATATAGTTGACAGTAATTTCATTGAGATATTTATTTAGAAATTTTTGTTTCTCATTATATGGGTAACTTTTATGGAGCACCTTATCTCTAGCTGACCAATAGGTTCTCAAATCATCCATATTTGATAAAACCCCATTATACTTATAGCCAGTTATGTTTTCAAAGTCTTCCTCAATTTGCCCCCTTAGATTTGAGTTCATGGACAAAGCTTTGATTTGCTTATCAATATTCTTAATCTTTAAACTTACTTCCGCCTTTTCTTTTGTTATTCTTTCCTTTTCTGGTCTTAATTCTGATTCCGTCAATTCTCCTGATACTGCGAAATGAATAGCCCTACTCCATTCACTGTTAAGTTTTTCCTTTCGATTTTCAAGGGCTTTTAGTTCATTCGTTAGAAGCTCAATGTTATTTTCATAATCACCATTACGCCTATTTAGAAGACTATCTAGTAAAATCTGCCCATCTGAAATGTAAACCCAAATAAATCTTTCAATATAGCTCTTCCTAATATCTCTATTTTTACAACTACCATTTCTTTTGGTGTTGCACCTGTAAACATCCTCGTTTCTGTTATCCGACCGACCATTGTATCTGGAACCGCAATAAGAACAATATAAAAGACCGCCAAGCAAATATTTATGCCAAGTTCTTTTACCAGTGTAACTTTTAAGCTGTTCAAATGCTAAACTGGATTCATTATATGTCATTTCATCTATGATTGCCAAATGAGGGACTTCTATCTCTCTTGAAGAAATAAGCTCCCTTTTTCTATCGACTACTCTCCAGTCATTATGAGTTCTAAAACCATAGTAAAGTTTGTTGTTTAGGATTCCATAAACGGTAGTTCTATCCCATTTCTTGGAATACCTTGTTTTGTCTGGATCGTACATGGTTTGCACGCCCATATCCATTAATTTGTTAGCTATTGATGTTACACCCATTCCACCTATATGCCACTCGAACATTTTTCTGACCCATTTTGCTTGTTCTTCATCTATAGTAAGCCTTTTGTTTTCGTCAGTTGTATATCCATATGGTGCTATTCCGTGTGCCTTACCGTCATCAAAATTCTTCCTTATAGCCTGTTTTACATTTTGTTTGGTTAAATCGACGTAAAATTCACCCATAACGCCCAGCATATTATCCATGAGTTTTTCCAAAGCGTCGGCACTATTGAATTTCTTGTCTGCATAATATATGTCAACGTTATGTTTCTTACATACCATTTGGATTTCCATCTTCGGTATGTTCCCCCTGTATAATCGGAACATTTCACGACCCCAAAGTATTTTTATCTTGGAATCCTTCTTAACTATATCCTGCAATAGTTGGTACATGGCTGGACGTTCCGTAGCTGGAAGAGTTCCAGAATACCCTTCATCTTTATAAATCTGATAGTCCAGTCCCTTTGCTTTTGCAAAAGTTTTACCTTGTTCTATTTGCTGGGGTATAGAAATGTCTATATCATCTTTCTCCTGACTTATACGAGCATATATGGCCACCACGTCCTTCATATTCAAGGAATTTCATCAAGTTTGTTTGGATAAAGATAATGGATTATCTAATTTAACGGCACATTAGTAGGTTATGCTTTGGCCTCACCGATACCCTTAAATTGCATCAATTGCTTAATGGTAAGTTTTCCAAGTTCATTAAGGCTGTTTTCCGTAGCTGCCAGAATTCTTTTCGAAAGATCTACGGCACTTTCATCTCTACTACCGGATCCTATCAAAATAGCGATAAGTTCGGCATCAGATAAAACTGAACGCCCTTTTTGCACCAATTTTTCCCTAGGCTTATCATCATCTGCCCAATCTTTGATTGAAAAGGAAGTGGACTTCTTTTGCATCTGTTAAAGATAATGGGATTGTTCGAATTTAATCGCAAAAAACGATTTGACACCTAACTCTTGAGTTTGAGCTTTATACTTTGTATCTTCAAAATGAAATTTATAATACAATGAAATCACTTTTAGAGACCTATGCCTACGAAGAAATTAAAGATCGAATGGAGAAACTCAATGAAAATTCTGAGCGTTTGTGGGGTAAAATGACCGTAGGGCAAATGGCTTGGCATTGCCAATACCCTTTAAAATTGGCTATTGACAATAGAGAAAACAATTCTAAAGGAAACTGGTTTATAAAGACTTTTTTTAAAAAGTCGCTATATAACGATAAACCTTGGCGTAAAAACCTACCCACCGCCCCACAATTAAAAGCAAAAGAGCCAAAAGAATTTAAAGCTGAGTACAACAAGTTAAGAGGTTTGGTTGATGAGTTCGCAAAATTAGACTCAAGAGTAACCTGGTACCCGCATCCTGCTTTTGGCACATTTACTAAAGAACAGTGGGGGCGAATGCAATACAAGCATCTAGATCATCATTTAAAGCAATTTGGGGTTTAAGGTTTGCCCACTAACCCATAACCTCAGAGATTTCGTCGAAATTTAGACCTCCATAATTACCTGAGCTCATCAATAATAACGCTTTGTTCTCGAAATCTTGATTAAAAAGAAACCCTTTAAAAGCCTCTGGGTCAGTAAAGACCTGTAATTCCTTTTTCTGGAAGGCATCAGCTATCTGCTTTTCTGTCACTTCGTCAAGTCTTTTTATTTTAACAGCATCGGGTGAGTAAAAAACCACAGCCTCATCTGCAGCGTTTAATGCTCCCTTATACTCTTTCAAAAATTCAGCATTTAAACTACTATAGGTGTGAAGCTCCAAACACGCCAAAAGTCTTCTCTCAGGATATTGCTCTTTAACCGCATTAGTTGTGGCCTCAACTTTACTTGGCGAATGGGCAAAATCCTTAAAGGCAACACTTGTCTCATTCTCAGCAATTTTCTCCATCCTTTTTGATGCCCCTTTAAACGTGGCAATGGCCTCATAAAAGTCAAGTTCATCAACCCCCATATTTTGACATATCCATTTTGCCCCGGCTAAATTATTAAGGTTATGTTTACCAAACACCTCAATGGGCATAGGTCCTTCAGGGGTCTCTAAAAATGTAACACCGTTCTCTACACTATACTCAGGGGTTTGGTAAGGCATCTTTCTAATGGTATTCTCCGAGCTCTCTACCACTTGCTTTAAATCATGGTCTTCTTGATTATAGGTTACGCTTCCACCCTTAACAATACTATCTACAAATAATTTGAACTGTTCAACATAGTTTTCATACGTTGGAAAAACATTTATATGATCCCAAGCAATGCCGCTTAAGAGTGCAATATTGGGTCGATACAAATGAAATTTAGGTCTACGGTCTATTGGAGATGACAGGTACTCATCACCCTCTAAAACGATAAAATCGTTCTTATCAGTAAGATGAACCATACAATCAAAACCCTCTAACTGGGCCCCTACCATATAATCTACATCAATATTGTGATAATTGAGCACGTGTAAAATCATTGAGGTAATGGTAGTTTTGCCGTGGCTACCCCCGATTACAACGCGCGTCTTATTTTTAGATTGCTCAAATAAAAAATCAGGGTAAGAATATATTTTAACCCCCAGTTCTTGTGCTCTTAGCAACTCAGGATTATCTGTTTTAGCGTGCATACCTAAGATGACAGCATCTAAATTTTCATGAATTTTGTCTGGATACCAGCCAAATTGTTCTGGCAAAAGTCCTTTGTTATTCAACCTGCTTTTAGATGGTTCATAAATAACATCATCACTGCCCGTTACTTTATATCCTTTCTCTGCAAGAGCCAAGGCCAGATTGTGCATTGCAGCACCACCAATGGCTATAAAATGTATTTTCATTAAAGTTTTATTTCGGTTTAAAGATAACAAAGCCACACAGTATTTTTAATAATTCATATCTTGAAAAAAAATAAAAACATGAACTTATCAACTATACCTTCTAAAGAAATAATGCCCGGTTATCACGGCAAACTAGTCCATTCAGAATCGATGACCTGGGTTTTTTGGGATGTGGACGAAGGAGCGGAGGTACCTGAGCACCATCATATTCATGAGCAAATAATGCATGTTGTTGAGGGAACTTTTGAGTTTACTTTGGATGGAACTACAAAGACTTATGAACCCGGAGATGTTGTAATCATACCATCTAACATTCCGCATAGTGGAAAGGCCTTAACCACCTGTAAGCTCATGGATATTTTTAGCCCTGCAAGAGACGAGTACAGATAGGTTAATTACAGTACCTTACCATTAAAAATGATGATTTTGTAAATTTTGTTTAGTTTTATCGACAAACCAACAAATTTTTAACAAATGAAATCAAAAATCTTTTTAGTAGTTCGAATTTTATTAGGACTATTTGTTCTAGTATTTGGACTCAACAAGTTTTTAAACTTTTTACCCGCTTTTGAACTGACCGGAGATGCACTCAATTATTTTGGCGCATTGGCTAAAAGTCAAACACTAAACCTGGTCGGAATTGTTGAAGTGGTAGCTGGTCTTGCCCTTATTTTTAATAAATGGGGAGCTTTACTAACCGTTATTCTAATGAGTGTTTCGGTAAACGCCGTACTTTTTCACGCTACTTTAGATCCCGCTAATATTGGCCCGGCCATTGGATTGCTTTTACTGAATGTAATTACTTTAATTGGTTATAAAGATAGTTACTCGGCAATGCTGAAAGGATAAAGAACTTAATAAAAAAGCCTCTCAAATTGAGAGGCTTTTTTTATTTAAAAACTCATTCGGTCTTTAAACAGGTAAGACTGCCTTCTTGAAACTTCTACCTCATCATCATTTTGCATCGTAAGTTTTAATTTTCCATTAAACCACGGAACTACAGTAGCGATAAAATTGGTATTAACTATCTGTTGGCGATTAGCCCTAAAAAAAGAACCTTCTGGTAATTTCTCTTCAATCTGGTTTAATGATTTATATAGCATTGGTCTATGCCCTTGAAAAAATACGCGGGTATAATTACCAACGATTTCAAAATGGGAGATTTCGCCAATTTTTACCAACCAACACTGCTCTCCATCTTTTATAAAAATTTGACTGCTCTCGGTAAGCTTGGCAGAAGAACCATTTTCTTCTTCTTTAGCCGCTATCTTAGATTTTACCTTTTCAATAGCCGCAGCAAAACGCTTGTCATTGATTGGTTTAAGCAAATAGTCTAAGGCGTTATATTCAAACGACTTAATCGCATATTCATCAAAAGCGGTCGTAAAAACCGTTATGGGTACATCATCAAGCATTTCTAAAAGTTCGAAACCATCTTTCTCGGGCATATTTATATCTAAAAACAACAAATCAGGATGTGTTTTTTGTATCAACTCATAACCCAGATCTACATTTTCTGCCTCACCTATCAGCTCAATATCAGAGTGGCTTTTTAATAGCTCTTTTAACTCATTACGAGCTAAGCGCGAATCTTCAACTATTACCGCTTTTATACTCATATCTGTGGAATATTTATTTCTGCAACCACCTCTTCACCTACCTCACTAAGACTAAAGCTTGCTTTTTCTCCGTATAATAATCTTAGTCTTTGTTTGATATTTTTCAGCCCTAATTGTGTAGAATTCTCTGCAATTTGAAGCTTACCCGTATTGGAAACAAGTATATTCAAAATATCTTCCGATTTTGCTATTTGAAGTTTTATAATTCCTCCATTCTTTAAATTGGCAATACCGTGTTTTGCAGCGTTCTCAACTAAAAGTTGAATAATCATAGGCGGTATTTTTGAATCAAGCACCTTGTCATCAATATCTTTCTCAAATTGCAGCCTATCTTCCATTTGTATTTTAGATAGACTAATATAGTTTTCGACCATTTCAAGCTCATCTTTGATCGGTATCGCATCCACCGAATTTTTCGCCATGGCGAATTGTAACATTTCAGAAAGCTTTGTAATCATTTCACTAGACTTGTCAACATCTTCCAACATTAAGCCCCGAATATTATTTAGACTATTGAACATAAAATGAGGATTAACCTGCCCTCTTAAGGTATTTAACTGTGCTTCTTTTAGCGTTGCGTTTAGTTCTAGTTTTTCGAGATTGTTTTTGTTCGCCTTTAAGACCAGATTAACCCCATAGTAAATAGCGGTCCAACCAAAAATCGTAAAAAAGACATTAAAAAGGGCCAAGCCAAAGCTCATATTCTCCTTGATAAAAGCAAGCTCACTTTCCGTTCGCTCCCAAATACTTTCATAGAGATACTCTACTGAAATTACTAATCCAAAGTATGAAATACTGCATACTAAAAAGGCTCCTAGTAATTTTAGCACTTTTTTATTCTCATTAAAACTTAGGCCCACATTTTTCCTTAAGTAAGCTCTGTACAGCGAAGTTGTCAAAATACCGAGAAGTGTAGCAGTTAAAAATGAATATATCATATACTTTGTACTGAACCCGAAAGGGAAAACAAATATGAAACCATTAGTTACACCCCAACCCGCTAATTGTAATAACCAAAAAAGACGCTCTTTGTTCTTAGCTTTCATTCTTTTATTGATTTTGAACTATTAAGGGCAGATTTATCTTAATCTGAACTCCAGAATCGGTACTTCTCTTTTTAAATTCCGCAGAAGTTTTATACAATAATTTTAGACGCTGCTTAATTCTTTTCATCAATACAGTATCCAAATTAGATTCTGTAAAATCATTGTATTCTATTCTCAGTTTTAAAAAATTCGAAATTTTGTCAACATGGAATATAATATTTTTTTGCTCCTTGGATTTTGGACTATCGCTTTTAGTGCCAACCTCACAAAGATTCACCAATAGCATCGGCGGAATTTCGTGATGAAGTAAGCGTTGTTCTATATTACACCTTATATCAAGTTTAGATTCGGATATCGTTTTAATTAGGTTGGCATAGTTCTCTACAAGTTCTACTTCGTCTTTTAAACTGACCTTATTTACGTTGTTTTTGGTCAACGAATAGCGCAATACTTCAGATAATTGTGTCAGTAGCGACCTAGATTTGCTTACATCAAGAGGCATTAATGCTTTTATTCCATTAAGGGCATTTACAATAAAATCTGGGTTTAAGTGACCCCGTAATGTATTGAGCTGTGCTTGTTTGATAGACTCTTTTAGTTGAAGTTTATCTGCCCGTATTTTATTTAATCTAATAAAATACTTAATCGTCAAATAAATAACAGTCCAAACAAAAATCAAAAGTAGTGAGCCTAAATAGGTCGGGGCACTATTTTCGCCAGCAACAGGTGCCGAAATATCTAAATTCGGATTATCTAATAGTACATCCATTAAAAAGCGAGACAACCTACCTAACTGACGAGGCAGCTTTATCATTAATAATGCCGCCAAGGCCACTCCAACAATAATTTTAAATACATTAAAAAAATTGAAGTTAGCTACACTATTTGTCTTTTTTAGGTAAAATCGTAGTAGTCCCGTTGGTAAAATCCCAACAATACACATTGAAATGTAAAAAATAGTTTTCTCTATTATACCTCCATCTGTTCGCAATGTTAGAAAGACCAATAAAAAAAAGGAACCCCAACCCAAAAGCTGAAGCACCCAAAAAATCTGGTTATAATTCTTTTGTTTTAAGGTCATAAATTAAAGGTTATAGCACCAAACCAAAAAAATGTAATATGAATCCTGCGAATTTACCTAAATAGTAAAACAATAAGATGAACAAGACGGTATAAAAAACTTTCTGCAATGTTAGTATTTCCTTCTTAATCATTTAGACCTAATTGATTATGTGATATAACATTTGGCCAAAAAAATAGCCCAATCCTCCAAAGAACAAAGTAAATCCTAATAGCATCAAGGTTGACTTGATAGGACTCTTTTTTAGCGATTTTGCCTCACAAGCCATTTGTTTTCTCCCCTGCTTTGAAAAACCTAGAATAGTGAAGCCTAAACCTGACAAGCCCAGGACTAATACCTGGGCAATATCTTTTGTTAGAATTTGACTGAAAATTGCACTTAGCATGAGCATTCCTCCCGCTATCCAAAGTGAAGTTCTTGTCTTATTCATAATTAAGCATTTAAAGTTTTTGCTTTGTCTTCTTTATGAGAAACAGACAATCCGATTAAGGCAAGGCCAATGTATAAGGGAAGAAAGTTCGTCATAAGGCTATTACTTATTACATTAAATAGGCCTACTAAAAGGGTTAAAAATCCTATTATAAATACTACCTGCTTTATGTTATTAGAGTTTTTCATTGTTATGGTTTTTAATGGTTATTATTAAAGTAAAATGGCTAATACTGCTTCTATTATAAGTTTTGCAAGTGTTATCATTACTAGTTGTTTTTGTTTGATTATGAAGTAAAAGTATGCCCAAACGAATGGTTTTGAAAGTAAATTATGACCAACGGTCAAACGGACTTACCGAACGGTAATTAGCGATTACCGAATTGAAAATTGTAATGTATCTCAACAAAAAAGGGAGCCAAATGGCTCCCTTGCAACAAGTTATGGTTGGTTATTTAGTTTTTTAAAGGTGTAGGAATTTGATCCTGGCCTAAATGCTTTGCATAGAACCCCATCATAGCCTTGTATAGTGCAATTGAGTTCTCTTCTTTAGCAAAACCATGGCCTTCGTCATATTTTACCATATAAGGCACATCATAACCTTTTCCTCTAAGAGCACTAACAATCTGGTCAGATTCGTCAATATTTACTCGTGGGTCATTGGCACCCTGAACTACGAATAAAGGCTTCTTTATTTTATCTATTTGATATACCGGTGAAACTTCTTCCATGATTTTCTTTTCTTCTGCGATATCTTCGTCATACCAAATTTCTTTGATAATCTTCAAATAAGGCTTCCAATAAGGCGGAATGGTTTTCATAAAGGTGAATAAGTTGGAAACTCCCACATAATCTACACCACAAGCATATAAATCAGGTGTTTTGGTCATACCTCGAAGTACCGCATAGCCACCATGACTACCGCCGTAGATAGCTGCTTTTTTAGCATCTACCCAACCTTGGTCGATTACATATTTTAAGCCGTCTTCAACATCATCCATGGCTTTTCTACCTATTTGTTTGAAACCTGATTCCAAAAATTCTTTTCCGTAACCTCCGGAAATTCTGAAATTAACCTGTAAGGTGGCATACCCACGGCTGGCAAACAATTGCGCTTCTGGATTAAAGCCCCACGAATCTCGAATACCTTGTGGTCCTCCATGCGGATTTACAATTACCGGTACTTTCTCACCGGCCAAAGCGGCTTTAGGTAAGGTGATATAGCCATGAATTGTTAAACCATCCCTACTTTTAAAAGTAATAGGGCGCATTTCAGACATATCTTCCTCTTTTAATTGAGGCATTAAATTGTACAAAAACTTGAACTCATCTTTTTTAACGTCATAAGAATGGTATTCACCATACAAACGGTCGCTCTGTAGAAAGATCAAAAGATTATTCTCATCATCTGTAGCATCAGCTATGCTGTACTGTTTGCCCGGGAATTTAGTAGTAATTCGCTTGTGCAGTTTTTTATAAGAATCGCTCACAGGAAGAATTACACTTTTTTCACCCTCATAAGAAACAAAGTCCAGTTCGTAGCCTCTTTTTCTTGAAAGACTCATATTAGAGACGTCAAAATTTTCATTTGAAAAAACTTCCTTAATAACCTTTTCTTCCTTTAAATCATAAAGAACTATTTTAGACTTATCGCTTTCTATGTTAGACACCATATAAGCATCATGAGGATTTTCTGTGGCATAGTCAAAGTTCAATATTCCAAAAGCATCTTTCCAGCTTAAACTCTTAATTACTTCAAAACCACCTTTACCATCTTCATAATATAAGTCTTGTTCTACGCCATCCCTGATTTTTGTATAAGCTTTAAGGTTGCCGTCTTTATCAAAATTATACCCCGCAATAGGGTTCGCAGGATCATCGTTTTTGAACAATTGTTTTAGTTCTCCACTAACTACATTTACTTTAAAAGGTTCAAAAACCTGTTTATTGTTCTTATTCATCAGTACAATAATATGGTCTTTGTCTTCTTTCAAAAGGTCGGAAAACTGTGCTTGAACCCCATCAAAAGGAGTTAAATCTTTAAGATTACTACCATCTAAATTAATGGCGTAAACATGGTAATTTTCGTCACCGCCCTTGTCCATAAGGTAAACCAACCTTTCATTGTTGATCCAACCGTAACCTCTAACTAATTCTTCTTTTTCTTCGATAGCTCTTTTGGCTTCGCCGGTCGCCACATTTTTTACATAAATATGGCGCTTTCCATTTTCATCTTTCTCACGGTAAGACATGTATTTTCCGTCAGGTGAAAATCGAAAGGTGGAAGCTTTAGGTTTGGCAAAATAATCTTCAACTGTATATCTGTAATTTCCTTCATCAAGGCTTGCCAGCTTTTGCAAATCCATATCCGATGAAACCAATTCTGGATTACCGGGAATCGTTTTTACCGTTTTTTCTAAATTTAAAGGAAACTCCATTCCACCTTGATAAAAAGTGCCATTTACAGCTCCACCATCTGCAGTACCAACATACTTAATACCCGCCTGCTTGAATACGATTGTGAGTTGATTATCAGAAAATATAGTCTCATCCATAGGAATATCTGTAGCGCCTTGCGATGGGCTGTCCATTGTAGATTTTAATACCCCATCTTCATTAGATACATTAAAGATTAATGGCATCTCCATTCCTTGAACCGATAAGGTCCCTTTCCAAGAACCGGAAATATCTTGTGCATAACTGCTAACTCCTATTAGAAGGAAAACAGCCGTTGCAAATAAATTTGAAAGCTTTGTTCTCATAAATGTGTTTTTAATTGTTGAATATTTTTTAGAATGCTATATATGAGTGTATTATGAGCTCAATATGTTACATTCAGTTACATTTTGTTCAAATATATTTTGAAGTTGAACAACTACGAAGTGAATTATGGCGAACGGTAAATTGCTAAATCTAAGCGGAGAAAACTACTACTTTAAATCGGGAGGGTATTTAGAAAATGCTTTTTTGACGATATTCTTGAGCTGTTCTTCTCGATATAAGGGTGTGGTGTTCTCTTTAAAACTACTTTCTGTATCTGCCTGCCAAAAGAGTGCATTTTTGCTAGCATCTACAAAATCAAACAAAATCTGCCGCTGTACACCCGAATTACCTACAGGAATACCAATCGACAAACCACCACCCACATTTCTGCCTCCACCACCAACACCAACACCAACATTGTTCCCTGAATTTGATTGAAATACCGCACTTTTAATATTGATCAAGAATTCGGGTTCTTCGGAAAGCAGGTATCCCTTAGACTGCAAAGTGGAATCCAAAATATTCAGTAGACGTTTCTCGTCTAGCTGGCTTAAGCCAGACTGCATATCCTCAAAATAGTTGTAGGTAGTGTAGTTAGAAAAATCTGTGCCTTTATCATAATCATAGTTGACGCGAACCGCATTGCACGAAACCAAAACACACAAAATAACTATGTAAAGCAAATTCTTCATTGCAGCTGAATCTACTTAAAATTACAAATTAATAGGGTTGGTATTTTAAAAAGGGGGAATTATTCGTTTAACAACTTCCAAAGCATATCTTTCAACTCTTGTATCCCTTTTTGGGCCACTGAAGAGATAAACATATACGGTACATTTAAATCTTTATCTAAAATTGCCTTCATCTCCCCCATAAGTTCATCATCCAACATATCACTTTTAGAAATCGCAATAATCCGCTGTTTATCTACCAGTTCGGGGTTATATCTGCGCAGCTCATCCAAGAGAATTTCATACTCTTTGGTAATGTCTTTACTATCCGCAGGAATTAAAAACAACAAAGTTGCATTACGCTCAATATGACGCAAAAAGTAGTGCCCTAAACCTTTACCCTCGGCAGCACCTTCGATAATACCAGGTATATCGGCCATGACGAAACTTTGAAAATCGCGATATTCAACAATGCCAAGATTGGGTTTTAGCGTTGTAAACTCATAATCGGCAATCTTTGGCTTTGCAGAAGTTATTACCGAAAGTAGTGTTGATTTACCCGCGTTTGGAAACCCGACCAAACCAACATCGGCCAATAATTTCAATTCTAAGATTATGCTTTGTTCTTGACCAGGTATTCCGGGTTGGGCATAACGGGGCGTTTGGTTCGTTGATGTCTTAAAATGCCAATTACCGCGACCGCCCATACCACCTTCCGCTACAATTTTCTCTTCACCGTTTTCTGTTATTTCAAAAAGAATCTCATTGCTTTCGGCATCGCGCACAACAGTACCTAAAGGTACATCCATATAAATATCTTGCCCATCGGCACCACTACTTCTATTTTTACTGCCATGTTCACCATGGCCCGCCTTAAAATGTTTTTTGAACTTGTAGGTGACCAAAGTCCATAGATTACTGTTACCTCTTATAATAACATGACCCCCTCGACCGCCATCACCACCATCAGGGCCGCCCTTGGTAATATATTTCTCTCGATGTAGATGCACAGAGCCCTTGCCTCCATTACCTGAGCTTACAAAAGCCTTTACATAATCAACAAAATTACCTTCGGTCATAGTTGTATTTTAAATTCAGACTATTCGAAGTCCAAGGAATCATCAAAGTAAAATGTATAAATCAAATAGCAAGCGCAGCCTATTAAGAATACCAAAATTGTAAGAATCACCAGCAAACAACTCTTAAATGCATATTTTGGCGTTATTACTTTATCTGGCATTCCATTATAATTAAGAATTGCTTAAAGGGCGTCAATCACTTTGGCCAAACGGCCAGTAATCTCTACAATATCCCCTATTCCATTTACAGCGTGAAATTTGCCCTGTTTTGAATAATAGTCTTTTAAAGGCGCTGTCTTTTGGTTGTACTCATCAAATCGGTTACGAATTTTACTTTCATCTTGATCATCGCTACGACCACTTTCCTTTCCGCGTTCTAACAATCGAGCAACTAAAATATCATCTTCCGCTTCTAAAGCTATAGTAGCATCGACCTGCATGTCTTTAGATTCTAAAAAATTATCCAAAGCTTCCGCTTGGGCAGCTGTTCTGGGGAAACCGTCAAATATAAACCCGGCAGCGTCGCTGTTTTTTTCAACCTCATCCTTCAACATACTTATGGTTACCTCATCGGGCACCAAATCTCCTCTATCAATATAAGACTTAGCCAACTTTCCTAATTGGGTATCGTTCTTCATGTTATAGCGAAAAACATCTCCCGTAGAAATATGTTTTAAATTATACTTTTCCTTTAAAAACCCAGCTTGGGTTCCTTTACCTGCACCAGGCTTTCCAAAAAGCACTAGGTTAATCATATGGGTTTGGTTTAGTTGATATACTTCTTTTAAATTTCTGCCTAACTCATTGTAATCCAATCCGTAACCAACTATAAATCGGTTAGGGATATCGAGTCCGATATAGTCAATGGTGTACTCTCCATTATAGACTTCAGATTTATAGAATAATGAGGCGATTTTAAACTCTTTTACATTGGTTTTAGAAAACAAATGCACCAGTTGTTGCAACGTACGACCAGTATCGATGATGTCTTCTAAAATAATAACACTTCTACCTTCAATATCTTCAGAAACATCAAGCAAGGTTTCTACGATACCTGTAGAGGTCAATCCTTGATAACTGCTCAGTTTCACAAAAGACACTTCGCACGGAAATTGATATGCCTTTAAAAAATCTGCAACGAACATAAAAGACCCATTTAAGACACCTACAAAAATCGGAACTTCGTCTTTATAGTCACGAGCAATTTCATCTGCCATTTTTTGTACGGCGGCCAAAATTTCAGCTTCGCTCAGATACGGTTTAAAAAGCTTGTCGTGTAGCTTAATCAAAGTGTTCTTGTTTTTTTTAACAGTTGGCAAAGATAGCATTTTTTAGACGTGCTTTTTGCCGTAAACCTTCACCCTTTTGGGAATTCGATGTATTTTTGTTCATATTCCAAGTAGATTTAACATGCACTATTTTTCTTCGGATTTTAAACTAGGTATTCTCGGTGGAGGACAACTGGGTAAAATGCTATTGTATGAAACCCGAAAATGGGACATTCAGACCAAAGTTTTAGACACTTCAAAAGAGGCTCCCTGCAAAATTGCCTGTAATGAATTTGTGTTGGGTAGTTTGATGGACTTTGATACCGTTTACAATTTTGGAAAAGACGTAAATATCCTGACCATAGAAATCGAAAATGTAAACACCGATGCTTTAGAAAAACTAGAAGAAGAAGGGGTGAAAGTCTACCCGCAACCAAGTGCATTGCGTATAATTCAGAACAAAGCAACGCAAAAACTGTTTTATACCGACAACGACATTCCCACTTCACCATTTACTAGGTTTGCCTATACCTCAGAAATTGAGGATAGTATTTCAAATGGCGGTTTAGAGCTTCCTTTTGTATGGAAAAGTGCTCAGTTCGGTTATGACGGACAGGGTGTAAAAGTTGTGCGCTCGGTTTCTGATTTAGAAGGCCTGCCCAATGTAGAATGTATTGCGGAGCAAATGGTGAATTTCAAAAACGAATTGGCCGTAATCGTTGCACGTAGTACAAAAGGTGAAATTAAAACCTATCCCGTTGTTGAGATGGAATTTCATCCAGAAGCCAATCAAGTGGAATATGTTATCTGCCCCGCTCGAATTGATGAAAAAGTAGCACAAAAAGCACGAGAAGTAGCGCTTAAAGTGGCCGATAAAATTCAGCATGTGGGATTATTGGCCGTAGAACTGTTTCAAACACAAGAAGATACGATTTTAGTGAACGAGGTAGCGCCAAGGCCTCATAACAGTGGCCATTACAGTATAGAAGCTAGTTATACCAATCAATTTGAACAACATATTCGTGCTATTTTAGGGCTTCCCCTTGGGAATACCGATAGTAAAGTTGCGGGAGTGATGGTGAATTTGGTAGGCGCAGAAAACCATACCGGAAATGTGGTCTATGAAAACATAGAAGAGATTATTCAATTAGACGGTGTAACCCCTCATATTTATGGAAAGAAACAAACGAGACCTTTTCGTAAAATGGGACATGTGACCATCGTAGATGAAGACATGACGAGGGCAAGGGAAGTTGCTCAAAAAGTAAAAGAAAAAATTAAGGTAGTATCAAAAGGCTAGTAAATCCCTGTTTCAGGGGTATTAGTGACCCAAGACAAAGCATATTTTTTTGCATGAAATTTAGTTTTATGAATATTGGAAAACGTTATCGACTAGAAGAAAAATTCAATAAGGCCGATCAAGACTTAAAGGCAGGAAAAATAGAGGCAGCTGTAGAGGCATTTGAAGCTATTTTAAAAGAAGACCCAACATTCGGAAAAGCCTATAACCATTTAGGCTGGGTCTTTGAAACCAAGGTAAGAGATTTTGAAAATGCCGAAAAAAACTACAAGTTAGCGCTAGAACATAGCCCGGCATATACAGCTGTATATAAGAACTATGCTATACTTTTATCTACTTTGGGAAGATTTGATGATTTAAAATCACTTTTGGAGAAGGCCAAAGATATTCCTGGAATGGATAAATATACGCTCTACAACGAATACGCCATCATGTATGAACAATTGGAAGAGTACAATATGGCTGTTAATTATTACCGAGATGCCGCAAAAGCTACTATGAATGACAAAATTATGAGAGCCGCTATGGACTCCATAGAACGATGTAATATAAAAATGAGTCTTTAATAACTTAAAAAATGAGCAAAGTAGCCGTAGTAATGGGCAGCACCAGTGACCTTCCGGTCATGCAAGATGCCATTGATATTCTAAAAGGTTTTGATATAGAAGTTGATGTTGACATCGTTTCTGCACATAGAACCCCAGAGAAATTGTTCGATTTTAGTAAAAATGCCCATAAAAATGGGTATGCTGTTATTATTGCCGGTGCTGGTGGGGCCGCACATTTACCGGGAATGGTCGCTTCACTGTCTCCTTTACCCGTTATTGGGGTTCCGGTAAAAAGCTCTAACTCAATTGATGGGTGGGATTCTGTGCTTTCAATTCTACAAATGCCAAGTGGTGTTCCGGTAGCTACCGTAGCACTTAATGGCGCAAAGAATGCAGGTATTCTGGCAGCGCAAATATTAGGGGCCTCTGACAAATGTGTGCTGGATAAGGTTGTTTTATATAAAGAAGGCCTGAAACAGAAAGTAATTGATGGGGCAAAGTCCTTAAATAAGTAAGTATGAAAAAAATCATTTTCTTTTTGATGCTCGTGTTTTTGTCATGTCAATCCGAACGAAATGTTGAGGAAATAAAATTGACCAAACCCACAATGGTCTCTATTTCTCCAGATAGCATTGCTTTGAATGAGTTACAAGAAAAGTGGGACGCAGAAGACTTTATGTCTGTTATAGACGACGTTATGTGGTATCATAGCGAACTAATGATGGTGGTGGATAGTTTTGATATTGAACAACTTAATACCGAAAAGAGAAAGATAAAATTAATAGGAGGTGAAAATTATTGGCAGATCGATATGGACACCACTGAACTGAAATGGCGATATATTTATTTTGATGGTTCAGATTTTTTAGAAAGAGATGCAATCACCATGAAAGACCTTCTAAGCGAGAATTAAAAATTTCAACTTAAAACCTAATGCACAACCCACTTCTTAAACCTTTTGAACAGGCCCCTTTTTCGCTAATAAAAAATGAACATTTTAAGCCTGCCTTTGTAGCTGCAATCGAAGAAGCTCGTAAAGAGATAGATGCTATAATTACGAACAAAAATGCACCAACTTTTAAAAATACAATCGCTGCGCTAGATTATTCAGGATATCAATTAGATAGGGTGTCAAGTGTGTTTTTTAATTTAAACTCTGCAGAAACCAATGAAGAAATTCAAAAAATAGCGCAAGAAGTTTCTCCCCTATTATCAGAATTCAGTAATGATATTACACTAAACGAAGAGTTGTTCAAACGTGTGAAAACAGTTTATGATCAACGTGAAAAATTAAATTTAACCGTTGAAGAAAGTACACTTTTAAGTAAGCGCTATAAAAGTTTTAGTCGCAACGGAGCCAACTTGTCTGACGACAAAAAGAAGCGTCTTCGTGAAATCGATGCAAAACTTGCCAAGCTCAAATTAAAATTTGGTGAAAACATTTTAGCGGAGACCAACAAATATCAAATGCACCTCACCAATGAATCAGATTTGGACGGACTGCCCGAAGGTGCGAAAGAAGCCGCTACGCAATTGGCCAAATCAAAAGAAAAAGATGGATGGCTAATCACTTTAGATTACCCAAGCTATATTCCCTTCATGAAATATGCTAAAAATCGTGAGCTTCGAAAAGAGCTTTCTATGGCTTTTGGCAGTAAGGCATTTAAAAATGATGCGCTTGACAATCAAGAGAATGTCCTGAAAATTGCCAATTTAAGGCATGAGCGCGCCAATCTGTTAGGGTACAAAACTCACGCCCATTTTGTTTTGGAAGAACGTATGGCAGAAACTCCAGAAAAAGTAACTTCTTTTTTAGATGAATTGCTCACTAAAGCAAAACCAGCGGCCCAAAACGAATTTTACGAACTCGAACAATTTGCTAAAGATTTAGATGGAATTGAACGTTTACAAAAATGGGATGGCGCTTATTATTCTGAAAAGCTCAAACAAAAACTTTTTAATCTTGATGATGAAAAGCTCAAACCTTATTTTAAGCTTGAAAATGTCATAGCCGGGGTATTTAAAGTGGCCGAAAAATTATTCGGACTAACTTTTAAAGAGGTTTTTAATGTAGACAAGTATCATGACGAGGTAAAGACCTATGAGGTTTACGACGATAAAAACAACTTTATCTCCCTTTTTTATGCAGATTTTCATCCAAGACCGGGCAAACGAGGTGGCGCGTGGATGACTTCTTTTAAGTCACAGTTTCGAAAAAATGGAGAAGATAGCAGACCCCATATTTCAAATGTTTGCAATTTTACACCTTCAACGGCAACAAAACCATCCTTATTGACCTTTAATGAAGTAACCACCCTCTTTCATGAATTTGGTCACGGATTGCACGGCATGTTGGCAAATACAACTTACCCAAGTCTTTCGGGAACATCGGTTTATTGGGATTTTGTTGAGCTCCCCAGTCAGGTGTTGGAAAATTGGTGCTATGAAAAAGAAGCACTGGAACTCTTCGCTACCCACTATGAAACAGGTGAGTTAATACCGATGGAATTGGTTCAAAAAATAAAAGCATCTGCTGCTTTTCAAGAAGGTATGGCCACACTGCGCCAAATCAGTTTTGGAAAGTTGGATATGGAATGGCATGCAAAAAATACTTCTAAAATAAAAGATGTAAAAGTCTTTGAGAACAAAGCTTTCGAAGGAACCCAATTATATCCAGATACACCAGAAACATGTATGAGCACGGCATTTGCACATATTTTTCAAGGCGGATATTCCTCCGGCTATTATAGTTACAAATGGGCAGAAGTTTTAGATGCCGATGCCTTCGCCTACTTTAAAGAGCACGGTATATTTAATAAGTCGATCGCTACAAAGTTTAAAGAACATGTACTCTCAAAAGGCGGGACTGAAAACCCGATGACCCTATACAAACGTTTCAGGGGTTCTGAACCTAAGATTAAAGCTTTGTTAGAAAGGGCAGGCCTATTAAGTGTTTAAAACTTATATTGTTAACACTTACCTAAAATTTAAGACTGTGAACATTCTGTGATTTCTTTACGAGTCATTTGTTTTAAAATGATTGTTTAATCAATTACATTTGAATCTCCAATGAAAAATATGCCAGCACACGAACTTCATCCGGAAACTTGGGTCGATCAATACGCGGATTATCTTTTTAATTATGCCGTATCTAGAGTAAGCGACTCTGAAATTGCCAAAGACTTGGTACAAGAAACCTTTTTTGCCGGGTTAAAATCTGCAAAAAACTATAAGGGTGATGCTGCGGAACGCACATGGTTGATTGCCATCCTCAAAAGAAAAGTAATCGATCATTATAGAAAAATCAATTCTAAAAAAGGTAAGGCTGAAGTGCGAATGAACTACAACAGCTCAAGTGAAGAAAGTGAGGGCGATTGGCTAGAGGAGCGTGTTGCAGACCCTTTTAGCAAAGGTGGAGATGATACAATTGAAAATGAAGAACTGGGTCTGGCTATACAAGATTGCCTTTCAAAATTACCCAAAAAACAGTCTTTGGTATTCACCATGAAAACGATTCAAGGTATAAGCACGGAAGATATTTGTAATGAGTTGGGAATAAATCCGTCAAACCTTTGGGTAATGATCCATAGGGCCAGAACCGCCCTTATGGGATGTATGAATCAAAATTGGTTTTAAAATATGAAAATATCTTGCGATAAAGCGGCGGAAATTTGCACCAAAAGTCAGTATGAGGAAGCTTCTTGGTGGCAAGTTTTAAAGCTTAAACTTCACATATCATACTGCAAAAGCTGTGCAAAGTTCTCTGCTAAGAACGCGAAGTTTACCTCCTTATGTGAGTCAGCAAAATTAGAGGCTTTAAAAGAAAAGGATAAAGAGTCGATGAAAGAGGCGCTTAAAAAACAGTTATAGCATAGTTATCAATCCATTTCCTTTTTTGAGCAATCGATTCTAAAGGCTTCTATTTTTAAATTTAGAATTGCTTGAGTTTTAAGAAGGAAATACCCATTCAGCATATAATTATCTCATAAATCAATCAGCGAAGAAATAGTGTTTAAACTTCAGTTAGCGTCCACTAATTCAAAATAACGTAGTTCATATTTCTGCTCGTATAGCTTACCTACCTTAAAATCTGAACTAAACATAGATTCGTAAACGGCATCTTTTGTGATTTCACCATTATCTGGCCCAATTTTGTCTTGAATCAGCATTTTAATTTCATCTTCAGCAAGCCCTTTTCTAATAAAACTATTGCTAAAGTCATGGGGTTTCACTTGTTCGTAGAATGCCTTCGTACATCTAAAGAGAAGTTGATTTCCATGTAGTTCATAGCCTTCTAAAGGAAGTGTATTGTTTGTTTCATCGTTTCTAAGATAATAGGTAGCTCCATTTTTTTTCAGCACCAATAAAGGTGGAATTTCAGTGCTACTAGAAGCGTTATTTTCTGCGCTAAAACCAGTATAAGAAGAAAGGCTTTCCACAATACGCTTTGCAAAGTCGTAGCCAAAATCTATTTTGTTAAAGGTAGAATCGTTTTGGGCCACAAGTATTGAAGGGCAGTTTAGCGTAAAGCGATATTCATAGCCATCGCTGTTCGTTTCCGTAATTCTTGCAATAAAAATATCTGACTTATCATTTAAAGAATCTCTCATCCGATCATAAACCGCTCTTGTCTCATATATCGATTTTAATTCTACCGGTCTGCCATGCTTACGAAGATCTCCGATTTCAAAAGTTTTAAAACTTCTGGCCAATTTTGCATCAATCAACTTATTAAACCTGTAGACGCGCAGCCCGTGATAACCACCACCCTCGCCAGGGAGATAGTTCATCCAACTTATTTTTAATTTAATTTTATCTTGATTTGTTTTTAAAACCTCACCATCATCAATCAAAACATAGGGTTTTTTATCATCTAGAATAAGGGCGTAGCCTTCTTCAGAAAGGTCAACATCTTTTAAAAAAGCTGTCTTTCTACCAGACTTTAATTTTTCGACAGAGCCATTAATTTCTTTCTTTAATAATGATGTGCAACCCTTAACCAACAAAAATATGATTACGAGTACACTAAGAATTATTAGTACGGTTTTTAGTTTCATTATTTTATTTATTCCGATAGCAAATTTTAATGTAATCCATTTTACAAGTACTTTCTTGCTTTTAAAAACTTGACCATCTTAGGATGGATTTCATGTCTTGGTAATTTACGGATGGGCTTTGTTTTTGCTCCATTTTTAGCTAAAAAGGAGACCATTTCGACATTATTTTGCATCACTGCCGCACAAATTGGGGTTCTTTTAAAGTTCATGATGGAACCTGACTTTATTTCAATATTCGCCCCTTCATCTAAAAGAAATTGTGTCAATTCTTTACTTCCTGTTTCCACTGCGACTTGAAGAATACTTTTTCTATTGCCGCTAATGCGGTCAACTTGAGCCCCGAGACCAATTAGATATTTCATCATAGCTATATTTTCATTCTCACAGGCCGCCATTAGCGGTACTAAGCTCATAGCATTATCTGACTCAACAAAATTGATGTCGGCTCCATAGCGCAAAAGACAATCAATCAGCTCTTTGTTTTCTTTTGCAACTGCTATGGCCAAAGGAGAACCACCAATGGTTACAAAGTTAGGAGACACCCCTTTTCGCAAATAGTCTTCAATAGTATCTATATTGCCTGCATAGGAGGCTTGCCATATTTCACGATTTATATCTTTTAGCTCTTTCTGGGAGTAATTAGTCTTTTCTTGAGTTATCGCTACCGGTTGAATTGATTTTTCAGCTTCTTCCTTTTTGGTGACAGGCCAAAAAACAGAAACATCCTTATCGTGTTGATTAGATTTTAGATAGGCCAAACTTCTCTCAAAATACTTTTGTACCGATTTATCTAGATAATCTTTATAACCTTTTACAGCTTCCTTTTTTTTAAGCGATAACGAAGCCATAGCGTAAGCACTTATCTGCTCGGGTAGATAGCCTTGACTTTGCATTTGCCAGCCGAAACCATCACCTTGCCCCGATCGAAATTGAAACTTGGCATTAGCAATAAAGATTCCGAAACCAAAAGCGATTGCAGTAAGATCTGTAAGGTATTCGTCATTTTCAAGTATACGATGCTCCCCCAATAATTTTTCATGTGCCAATTCATGACTGATGGTGGCAATTAGACTTTCAGGATGTTTCAATTGTCCTTTTTCAATTCTAATAATAGCCTTCCCTCCTTTTTTTTGAAAGGTACCTGCAGCACCGGAAGACCTTCCCAAAATATCGGCCGAAGTGCTTAACAGGGTGCCATCATCCAAATAACGATTTTCTTCCGAATAAAACTCAAGTAAAACTTTTTCGTTAGAAATATTCATTACATCTAGGCAACGCTCAAAAACAAATAGGGCATCCGCTTCAGTACCATCAAAATCAACACCAAAAAAGTCTCTGGTTGGAGTTACCGTAGAAATATTAAGCAAAAAGGCTTCCCCAAGACTTTCTTTTAAAAAAGTAAGGGATTCTTCTACCCAAAGCTGGTCTTCAAGAGTAATCGGTAATTTTGGTTTTCTTTTCCAAAACATGAAGTGGTAATTTTAAAAAAGTTACAACAAAAGCATTACAACGATATTTGCTCTATTGCCGCCTCAAGCTCTGCAATCCCTTTGTTATCTTCTGCTCTCAAGAGCATAGTTAACCCAAAACCGTTCATCAAAGTCAAGTAATAATGTTCTTTATATTTTGTTTTATTGTCTAATCTAACACCTGTTAATTTGTAAAATGTAGTACCTCCAACACGTTCTTTTTGGTATTCATCAGAATCTAAAGTAACTGTTGAATTTGCATTAGACTCTTTAATAGTCTGGTCAATATAATCTTCCAAAGTATTAATTACATTCCCTTCTACTGCATTTAGATTTTCTGCAAACAGAAAAATTGTTGGATTATCTTTTTGCCCCAACGCAATGTCTTTTTTATTGAGCATAAACAGATATGAATTTTTTACTTCACCATGCGGGATTGCCATACGCTCCTTTATCTTGTAAACGCGTTGGGCAAATGACGTAAAATCTGGTTTGTTGGTCTTAGTCCATTGTTCAGCAAAATTATCATCATAGTGCCAATCTTTTGGAATTTCCCATTCCATTCCAAAAAACTTATTGATATAAACACCTTCTTGTACCAATCCCCAATCAAAATTATCACGAACTTCATTACAACTAACACCTATAAAAAAGATTGCCAACGATAAGATTACTTTAAAATTTTTCATATTTACTTTTTAAATTTTGGTTGAAATTAAAATTTAGATTATTGCAGAAAATCACTGAAAACCATGAAATTTCGACTACTTTCTACGGAGAATTCTTCATATTAACTAATCTTCATTAAAAATTAGCCTTTAGGGCACCTCAATAAAATATTTTTCTTCTAAAGCCTCTTCTTGCCAAAAACCTTTTTCAAAAACCCAGTATGGGCGGTCTTGATATAGTGAACGATAATCTCCCCAAGAATATTGAAAGAAGTACTCTTCTTGTTTGTCTACAATAAAAACACTGCCGAAAAGATAGGCAGAGGTAGTTCCACTAACTCGACCAGTATGCAATTCTACCTTCTCAACTGTAATTGAAGTACCCACAGGGATTTCTGCTATAATTTTCAATTCAGAATTCATTCCGAAACCAGTGCCATCTTCGAGATGATAATTGTAGTCTTCATAAACCGTAGGAGTTGGGTATTTGAGAATCTGTGTTTTTACTTTGGTGGTGATTTTTTGTTTAGTAATTTCCTCAAAAGGTGCTTCATTGGAGACATCTCTCTTTTTGGTCCTAAAAACCAAATAAAATGACGTAATCACAATGCCAACCGTAAGAACAAAGGCAATACTACAACCAACTACAATTTTCTTCATTTCTATCTTAAGCCAGGCCCACCAATAGTGGATTTCACAAACTTGTCAAACTCTTTTCTAAAAAGCGTTTTATCAATTTTATCCCTAAGTGATGAACATTCATTTATCTGTTTTACCACTCATAGTTTAAACCTATTTGACCCACAATGCTATGGGCAACTAAAATTGATATTTTGGCTACTTTCTTCATGGTCTTACATTTGATCTAAAAGCTGCTGTTTTTTGGCTTGAAATTCTTCTTCCGAAATCAAGTCATCCTCAAAAAGCTCTTTTAATTCTTTTAATTTTGAACGGACATCTATTTTTTCAGGTGGTTTTTGCTGTTGCCCCATTGTGTTGCCCATATTCATTCCTGCGAACATACCCATAGTAGCGCCAGCTGCTCCTTCATTTTTAGCTGCATCTCGCATCGCCTTTAATTTCTGAAGTTCTGCAAAATCTACCCCAGCAATGTTAGCCGCTTTAACATCTGCTTGCACATTGCTTATTTCGCCAATTCGTTGGTTGGTTTCTTTATCAAAAGAAGTTCCCTCTATTCTAAAGTCCAATAATTTAAATCCAAGGTCTTCAAAAATTTGAACCGATTTTAATTGCGCTTCTTTTGCGATCAACTCTATATTAGAATCTATTTCTGCAAATGAGAATTTTGCGTTTGCCAAGTAGTTCGATATCGGTTGAGTAATTCTGGAAAGAAAAATCTCTTGCAGCTCATCAACAAAATAATCTAATTTACCGGACAAAACGTTTACAAAAAAGCTTTTAGGCTCGGTGATTCTTATAGAATAATTACCAAAACCCCTTAAATTTACCGGAAAGCCATAAACTGGATCATTATAGGTTATCGGTATGCGCGTGCCCCAACGAATATTCAACATGTCGGACCTACGGTAAAACCATATTCCCGTCTTATGCTCGCTTTCAAAAGCGTTCATAAACTTTTTAATGGTTGTCCAAAAAGGTTTGTTGCTCGTTTTTAAATCATGTATGCCT
The DNA here is from genome assembly GCF_042684265.1 of Croceitalea marina. NCBI lineage: Bacteria > Pseudomonadati > Bacteroidota > Flavobacteriia > Flavobacteriales > Flavobacteriaceae > Croceitalea > Croceitalea marina. The sequence continues at coordinate 139,541 of NZ_JBHULB010000083.1, forward strand.
TCTTCTTCAAACACACCTTCAACCTTACCTTCATAAGTGAAAATACAGCCCTGGCCGGGTTGTAAAATTATTTTTGACGCATTCTTCAACTCGTCTCCCCTATCTGTAAATTTGTAGAAAAGCTGAAAATCTCTTGGGTTCTCCCATTGGATTACCGAACGCATTTGATTTTTTAAATTCATACTTGTTAATTTAGAAGGATGGATTTCTTTTTCTTAAAAATCGATATCATCCGCTAGGTCCACGGCATCGTTTTTATAGTGTTCTTTCCAGTGTTTATCCCATTTATCGATTGCGCCAGAAACTTCTTTATAACGTTCCATATATTCAGGGCTGGTATGATGAAAATCAGAATTAGCGTAGCTACTATAATGCATACTCAACTGGCTCCAATCATGAAGGTTTAAACCATACTCTTCTAATACCGTAACCGCATCAATACCATGTTCAGAGGCAACGGACTGGTGACTAAAAATCTTTTGGTAGGTATCAAAATCCGGTGCTTTTTGTAAAAGACTATCTATTGATGAACCCGCATCTTGAGACACACCTGCAAACTTTCCAACTTTAGGATTGGTAAAAAATCCACTATAGACCGTCGCCATATTCATATCTTGAGCCATAATATCCCCCAATTTGCCGGCCCATTCGTCATTGGTCTTTTGCCATACCGGTAACTCTAACCCTAAAATTTCGCAGACTTCTTCTGCACTCATGCCTTGTGCTATATTACCACAGGCAGCTCCCCAATCTTCAAAAGTTACTCCATTAATTGCTTCCATATTTTAAATCTATTTTGTTTGTATTTCTTTATAATTTTCAAATTCTTGTCGTTTTCTCTCCATATCTTGCTCAAGTCTATCAGCCGCATCGGCATTAAGGTTTATCCGCTCTTTAAAAAAACTCTCCCAATAGGCAAAATAGGCGTCTTCATAAGTTGACCAATAGGCCTCCGGTGCTTTTCCTCTATACTCTTGAATCGCATTTACTGCTCTCTGCATTTTTTCAAAGCCTTTATTCATTCTCATAGCTGCAATATTGTCTACGATACCCCACCCTATCTTAACGAATTTAGTTTCGGGTTCAATTGTGTTCACGGCATTGCAGTAAGTACACGTAATGTATTGCGCCCTAAAAATATTCTTCTGAATCTCTATATCTGCATCACATTGAGCGCATTGCGCCTTCTTGTCGGCTATCTGAATTGCGTGATCGTAAAATAATTGCGATAATTCACCTTCCAATTTTCGCTGAAACTTTTCTAACGCGTCAATAAGTTTATGCCTAAGATCATAAGCCTTATCACTTTCATCGCTCGCAAAATCTCCAACAGCCTCCATTGCGGGACCGACTTTGGCATCCCAGGTTTCATCTATCTTTTCAATGAGACTATACATTTGGGCTTTCATACCGCCCCATGAACGCATTACCGTTTGATATTCATAATCGGTTTCTACCAATTGCTCTTTACAGGCTTCTTCGGCATATCTAAGCGAATCGTTAAAACGTTCCTCTATTTTAAATAAGAATCCATCCCACCTTTTTACGAGTTCTTCTTGTGTTGCCATAATTAAGAATCTGCATTAAAACTGCTTACATTTTCCATAAAGCTGGTTTTACAATAATCGCATTTGACCAAGTTTGTATTTTTCGGTCTTGGAGCCCCACAAGTGGAACAGCTTTTTGAGGCAGCACCTGTTTCAGTGCGCTGCCCTTGGCTGTGCATCTGACTTTTAGATTCTTCTGCGTTCTTAGTGATTTTTTTAAACGGGTTGGACATTTATACGGTTCTAATTGAAATGCAAATTACATTGCGTGAAAACTTTACACATCCCTGTATTCGGGGTTTATACAAAATATACTAACGGGCAAATTATCAAACTTGTGTTTTAATGCTGTAGTAAAATCAAAAAAAGAGGTAACACTCCACCAAGTGGTACTTCATTAACGAACCTTATCGAAGAATTTAATACAAGTATTTGTTCAAATCAAAATACTTAAAGAGACATTTTTTGATGAAGAGTGAAAAACACTTAATGAAATCGTTTTGTGTTTCAGCAAGTTCTAACTAAAAATCAGAATAGTTTTTCTGTAAAAACTAATATCCCTAAATAAAGCAAAGGAATCCCTTCTACCCAAAAAGAAGAAAAGTAGTTGGTTTGTTCTTTTGTTGTTTTTTTTAGTACGACCAAGAGTACTAGTGAAAGTAACAAGTCGATAACTATAATTTTAATACTGATACTGTCCTTAAAAAACAGTAGAACGGCATAGAATACGGTTAGTACATATCCTACAGTTTTGGTTTTTTCTACGCCTATTCGTTGAGGCATGGTTTTTAATTCTGGCTTGTCAAATTTTAAATCCCTTATCTCAAAAGGTAAGAGCAAAATCAAGACTAAAAGAAAACGCTGCAGCAATAAAATGCCTATATCCCAAGTAACTTTTATATCATTATCGACTAAGGGGAGTACTACGGTACAGCCCATCCAGACCAAAGCGACCAAAAAAGTCTTAAGACCAGCTAAACTTCTTAGGTTTTTTGCTTTAGGTAATAATGGAATGGCATAAAGAACCGAAACCCCTAGTAGCGTCATTATCGCAAACCAAAGGTTATAACCCAATTGTAGAAAAAAATATGCCGAAAAAGCAAAAGCAAGAAAGCTAAACCCTTGGATTAGTTTATGGTATGGATTTGAAACAATCAGATACTTTTCGGCCTCCACCCCATACTTTATAAAGTTGTAGCACACAATAGTACCAAAAAACAGAAAACTTGCAAGCTGCCAATTTGTTGAAGTTTCAATGATTTGCAGGGTAGAAAAATATAAAGTGACAACAGCCAAAGCCACATGTATACTAGCATCTAAATAAAAGTCGAAAGCTTGTCTTAAAAAGCGCATTAAACAAAATTAGACAAACTAACATTAAGGTTCATTTCCGGTTAAAAACTTTGCTTTCTTGAAGAATGTAAATAGCTATTTTGATAGAATTAATACCTAATTTTGTGGACTTTATTTGATAAAAGATGAATACAGACGCATTTGCTTTACGCCACATTGGTGTTCAAGAGAAAGATTTAAAAAAAATGTTCGAAATCGTTGGAGTCAATGATTTAGACGAACTTATAAATGAGACCATTCCTGAGGATATTAGACTCAAAGAACAACTAAATCTTCCTGAGGCGGTAAGCGAGCATGAGTTTTTGACGCTGCTTCAAAATTTATCGAATAAGAACAAGGTATTTAAATCATACATCGGTCTAGGTTACCATGAAAGTTTGACCCCTTCGGTGATTAAAAGAAACATTCTTGAAAACCCGGGATGGTATACAGCCTACACACCATACCAAGCTGAAATTGCACAAGGAAGACTGGAAGCTTTACTCAACTACCAAACAATGGTATGTGATCTTACAGGCATGGAACTGGCCAATGCATCTTTATTGGACGAAAGTACGGCAGCCGCTGAAGCAATGACCATGCTTTTTGATGTTCGCACAAGACAGCAGAAAAAAGAGGGTGTTTTAAAATTCTTTGTTTCAGAGGAAATATTGCCACAAACGCTCAGTCTATTGGAAACCCGTTCTACTCCGCTGGGAATTCAGCTCGTTATCGGAAATCATGAGAATTTTAAATTTGAAAAAGATTTTTATGGAGCTATTTTACAATATCCTGGCAAACACGGCCAAGTCCATGATTACAGTGACTTTGTAAAAAAAGCACAAGAAAATGAAATTAAAGTTGCTGTAGCAGCGGATATCTTGAGTTTGGTATTGTTGACACCACCGGGAGAATGGGGTGTTGATGTGGTAGTAGGTACTACACAGCGTTTTGGTATTCCATTAGGCTATGGTGGCCCACATGCTGCATTTTTTGCCACGAAAGAGGCCTATAAACGTAATATACCAGGACGTATTATTGGAATGACCAAAGATACAGACGGCAACCCTGCCCTAAGAATGGCACTACAAACCCGTGAACAGCATATTAAAAGAGATAAAGCAACTTCAAATATTTGTACCGCTCAGGTTCTTCTTGCGGTAATGGCAGGAATGTACGCTGTCTATCATGGCCCAGAAGGATTAAAATATATCGCAAATAAGGTACATACAAACACCAAAAAAGTAGCTCAAAAACTTGTTGATTTAGGTTTTGAGCAATTGAATTCCAACTATTTTGATACTTTAGAAGTTAAAGTAGGTACAGTTCATTCACTTCGTACTATCTCAGAATCAAAGGGAATAAACTTTAACTATATCGATGATGAGACAATTTCTATCTCATTGAACGAAGCGTTTTCCGACAAGGACATCAAGCCATTAATTTCATGTTTTAGTGATTCACAACGCCTAGATGAAGATAATGACAACGAAACCTATAAAAATGTTATTCCCGAAGGTTTAAAACGTACCTCGTCTTTTCTACAACAACCTGTCTTTAATGCCTATCACTCTGAAACTGAGTTGATGCGCTATATCAAAAAACTAGAACGCAAAGATTTAGCGTTGAACCATTCCATGATTTCATTGGGCAGCTGTACAATGAAATTGAATGCAGCTTCTGAAATGTTACCGCTAAGCTGGGCAAATTGGGGAAATATTCATCCGTTTGTACCATTAAACCAAGCTGAGGGTTATCAATTGGTGCTAAAGGAACTTGAAGAGCAGCTTAATGTAATTACAGGTTTCGCAGCCACTTCATTACAGCCGAATTCTGGTGCACAAGGAGAATATGCAGGGTTAATGACCATTCGCGCTTATCATGAGTCGCGAGATGAGGCACATCGTAATATTTGTATTATTCCTGCTTCGGCGCATGGTACAAATCCAGCATCGGCTGTAATGGCAGGTATGCAGGTAGTCGTTACGAAAACAGATGAAAGAGGTAATATAGATGTGATAGATTTAGAAGAAAAGGTAATCGAGCACTCCAAAAACCTAGCGGCATTAATGGTTACATACCCCTCTACCCATGGTGTTTTTGAATCTTCTATCAAATACATTACCCAATTGATACATGACCATGGCGGTCAGGTTTACATGGATGGCGCGAATATGAACGCACAGGTTGGTTTGACTAATCCAGGAATGATCGGAGCAGACGTTTGCCATTTGAACCTACACAAAACCTTTGCTATCCCCCATGGAGGAGGTGGTCCAGGGGTCGGTCCTATTTGCGTTGCCGAGCAATTAAAGCCATTTTTGCCTTCAAATCCTTTAGTAACAACTGGCGGAGATAAAGCGATTACCGCCATATCAGGAGCTCCTTGGGGTAGTGCACTTGCCTGTCTCATTTCATATGGCTATATTAAGATGCTTGGTGCCGCAGGAGTTACCGACGCTACGAAAATTGCCATCCTTAATGCTAATTACATCAAAGAACGCTTAAATGGCAAGTTTGACGTGCTTTACACAGGCGAAAAAGGACGCGCTGCACACGAGATGATTATCGACTGCAGACCTTTTAAAGAAAATGGTATCGAGGTTACCGATATTGCCAAACGTTTAATGGATTATGGCTTTCATGCACCAACGGTTTCCTTCCCGGTTGCAGGTACAATTATGATAGAACCCACCGAAAGTGAAGGTTTGGCAGAATTAGATCGTTTTTGCGAAGCAATGCTATCTATTCGACAAGAAATTGATGAGGCAATACTAGAAAATCCAAACAATGTTTTAAAAAATGCGCCACATACCTTAGAAATGGTGACATCTGATAATTGGGATTTCCCGTATAGTCGTCAAAAAGCGGCATATCCGTTAGATTTTGTTAGTGAAAATAAGTTTTGGCCAACTGTTAGACGTACAGATGAAGCTTTTGGGGATCGTAATTTGATCTGTACTTGTACCCCAATAGAAGCGTACGCAGAAGTCTAGTCAAAGTGCTGTTTTAAAGTATTTTAGCCTGTTCTATTGAAAAAAGAACGGGCTTTTTTCTTATCACTTTTTACCAAAACTTTTGTTGAGTATCGTATGAAATATTATGCATGCATAACAACTCCTGTTTCTTTTTAACTACCTTGTGCAGTACACTAATATTAGCATACGCTTATACTAACCATATATGAAAATAGGAATAACGGGCACTGGTAGTTATCTACCGGAAATTGTCACTAAAAACGATGACTTTTTAAACCATCGGTTTTTAGGTCGGGATGGTAGTGAGTTTGAACATCCAAATGCTACCATTATAGAAAAATTTCAAGCGATAACCGGTATTGCAGAAAGGCGTTATGCCAAACCGGAATTAAAGACCTCAGACCTTGGTTTTCTTGCTGCTGAAAAGGCAATTGAAGATGCCGGAATCGATAAAGAAGAACTTGATTATATTATTTTCGCCCATAACTTCGGCGATGTTACCCATGGCAAAATACAAGGTGACACCCTACCTTCTTTGGCCACTCGTGTAAAACACTTATTAAAGATTAAAAACACCTCCTGCGTTGCCTATGACATGCTTTTTGGTTGCCCTGGCTGGATCGAAGGCGTCATACAGGCAAAAGCCTTTATAAGAAGTGGCATGGCAAAAAAATGTTTGGTCATTGGTGGTGAAACCCTATCTCGAGTAATAGACCCACATGACCGTGACAGTATGATATACTCCGATGGCGCTGGCGCCTGTATTTTAGAAGGTGATAGCAGCTCAGGAGAAATTTTAACCCATGCATCCCAGACCCACGCAAATGGTGAAGCCTACTATCTTTATTTTGACCGCACTTATGATCAAGAGGGTTGTGAAGATACCCGGTATATAAAAATGGATGGTAGAAAAATATATGAATTTGCTTGCACACACGTGCCTCAAGCAATGGCCGACTGTTTGAACAAGAGTGACGTAAGTATCGATGAAGTGAAAAAGATATTTATTCACCAGGCCAATGAAAAAATGGATCAGGCTATAATAAAAAGGTTTTACCGCTTATATGGTAAAGAAACACCCACAGAAGTGATGCCGATGATCATTCAAGAAATGGGTAATAATTCTGTCGCTACCGTGCCTATTTTGTTCGATAGAATTCGTAAAGGTAAAGTAGAAAATCATGGAGTAGAGAAAGGAGATCTTGTTATATTTGCAAGTGTTGGCGCTGGTATGAATATCAATGCCATTGTTTACAGATATTAAATGTACGAAGGCAAATACCCGCATAAGCGATACAGAATTACACTAGATTTCTTAAAAAAACACGTAAGCACAGATGAGTCTATCTTAGATTTGGGTGTTGAAAATCCTTTTTCAGAGATTATGAAAAAGGAGGGTTTTCAAGTAGAAAATACCCAAGGTGAAGATTTAGACCTTAGTTTTGATGAAGTAAGAAATTCAAATGCAAAAGTGGTCACCGCTTTTGAAATCTTCGAACATCTCGTTGCCCCCTTTAATGTGCTTAGAGAAATCAAAGCGGACAAGATAGTTGTAAGCATACCCATGCGATTATGGTTTTCATCCGCATATAGAAGCAAGACCGACCCATGGGACCGACATTACCATGAGTTTGAAGATTGGCAATTCGATTGGTTGCTAGAAAAGGCGGGGTGGAAAATTATAGATACGGTAAAGTGGACCAATCCAACTAAAAAAATTGGGTTTCGTCCTATTCTGAGGTACTTCACAAACAGGTACTACATGGTTTACGCCGAAAGAAGCTAAACTAGTCATTTCGAAATGAGTAAAACGATTGAGAAATCTATGTGAATAGGTTTAGATTTCTCACGTTTGTTCGAAATGACTCAAGTATTTTTTTGGTATTTGTAGTTTCTTTTGTCATTCCTGCGGAAGCAGGAATCTATTTGTAACTTTGAATTCCGCTTTAAACACGGAATAACAGAACATGAAGATTTCTATTATCATCCCTGCCCATAACGAAGCGAAATTTCTAAAAGCCTGTTTAACTTCCTTTGTTGAGCAGACCGAAAAACCCAATGAACTTATACTGGTAGATGACAACTCATCAGATACCACGTTTGAAATAGCGTCATCATTTGCTCAAAAACATTCATGGATTAAAGTATTGCAGCGTAATAGTAGTGATAGCCACATTCCCGGTAAAAAGGTGATAGATGCGTTCTATTTCGGATTTCAGCATGTTTCTGAATATGATTTAATAGCAAAATTTGATGCCGATATTATATTGCCGAAAAATTACTTTGAACTGATGAAGCGTCATTTTCAGAGCAACTGGAAGCTTGGTATGTGCGCCGGGCTTTTGCATATTGAAAAGAATGGTAAATGGGTTTATGAGAATATTGCCGATAAGCATCACATCCGCGGCCCCATAAAACTGTACCATAAAGCTTGTTTCAACAAAATAGGTGGTTTACGACCGGAAACGGGCTGGGATACCGTAGATGTTTTATTGGCAAAATATCACGATTTTGAGACATTTACAGATGAGTCTTTAGTGGTAAAACATTTGCGCCCAACTGGTCATGGCTACAGCGTTAAAAATTACAAAGCGAAGGGCCAAGCGCTGTATAAAATGCGTTATGGTATTGTTCTGGCTAAAATAGCACTATTAAAAATGGCACTTCAAGCAAGGAATCCAAAACTATATCTTCAAGGTATTTTGAGCTTTTTAGGAGCTTGGCTGAAAGGCAAAAAGCCACTTGTAAGCAAAGCTGAAGGAAAATTTATTAGACATCTTCGTTGGAAAGGTGTATGGAGAAAATTATTTTAATTTTAAGCCTTTAATAGCTATATGATTATTGATTATATATAGTTGTCGCACACAATTTAAAAATGCAAATTTCAAAAAATAGACTTTACGGATTAAGCTTTGTTGATGTCCAAAACGATAACGATTTACCATTGGCGGTAAAAATGGTAAAAAGAAATGAAGTTGATGGGATTGCATTAAGCTTTATTAAAAACTGGCCTGAAAATGATGTTGATATAATTTCTGAATGCCCCAACATCAAGTTTCTTTTCATACATTATGCTCCATTTAATTTTTCAGTGGTTAATCAGCTGAAAAACTTAGTCCAACTCGGAATTGATAATGATGACCGGGATGAAATTATCTTTTCAAATAAGCCCGAACTTAGAAGTGTATTTGTTAATTGGCGACCAAAGCGGAAATCGCTTTTTAAATGTACACAATTGGAAGATTTATGGATTGGAAAGTATACAGGTAAGAATCTATCACTTTTTAAAAATTTTTCTAATCTAAAAAGCTTAAGAATAAATACAGGTTCTATTACTAGTTTGGAAGGTATTGAAAATCTAACAAGCTTAGAAAACCTTTATTTGGCACAAACCACAAAATTAGAGGATATTTCAGCTATTCAAAGTCTTTCAAACCTCAAGTCTTTGACTATTCACAATTGCAAAAGATTAAAAAATATTGAATTGGTAAATAAACTGAGTAATCTGGAATATTTGAATATTATGGGTACAACTCCAAAAAACACTGTACAAAAAAACCTATAAACAATACGACTCTAGTCTTAGTCGTAGACCTTTCATATATTTATAGGTATGTCAAAATCCAAAAGATTTGCTCTGTGCATAACGGAAAGTAAACACTAGTTTGCTTCCGTCTGATTATAGCTAAAGCGTGATGTCAAATACATCTTTGCTCTTAAAACCTCTAATCCAAAACCTCAAGAATAGGCTTTCCGGTAGTTCCATTAGGGAAAGCAATCCCTAACATAGCGGCTACGGTTGGCGCAATATCTGGTATTTCCGTTCTATTGACCGTACTTCCCTTTTTTATTCCATTTCCATAAAACAACAAGGGCACATGGGTATCATAAATCATAGGAGATCCATGCGTAGAACCCATTCTGGGATAGGATATATGAGCTGGCTTAAGCACAAATAAGATATCTCCAGAACGTTTTTGGTGCCAACCATTCTGTAAAATATACGGAATACCTTTGGTATACTCATTTTGCCACATTTGGTAACCTGTGAAGGTTTTATCCATATCGTCATAACTCAATAATTCTTGTGCGATTTCTTCCTGCACCTCATCCAAATCTATATCTAGATTTGCAACTACCTTTGTATCTAGAAAAACTTGGTTGTTACTTATGTTCTTGATCAAATCCGTTGTGCCATACGTGTAGGTCAAAAACTCGTTTAATTTGGTTTTGGTTTCTTTCCAATCTAAATAACCTGCAGGTATTTTTTGGTCGCTCAAATAAGCAGGAACATTGATAGCTCCATGATCTGCAGTTAAGAACACGGTATATTTTCCGGCTCCTACTTTAGTGTCTAAAGCATTTAGAAGTCTTGCCAAATCCAAATCCAACCTTAAATAGGCATCTTGAACCTCTTTGGAATTTACCCCAAATTTATGACCGATATAATCGGTGCTAGAATAACTGATCGCTAAAAAATCTGTTATGTTATCTGTTCCCAAACTTTCTTTTTCCAAAGCTTCGAGAGCAAAATCCGTTGTGAGGCTATTTCCCCAAGGGGTATACTTAATAATTTCAAAATCTTTGGTCTTATCTAAAAGATTGGGGGTACTATGCGGAAAAGTCGGCGTAGTTTCTGTTTCGAACAAACCTTCATAATTATTGTTGTCAACACCACTTTCAACATAAAGGTTAATGTCCTTTATGGTTGTCCAAGCTTTTTTGTAGCTCTGTATTTTACCAGATGCATTAAAATCATCCACCCACTTTGGCAAGGTATTCATATAATACGAACTGGTAATCCACTTACCTACATCATCCCCTTCAAACCAATAGGCCGCATTCGCCGTATGCCCTCCAGGAAGTACCGCTCCCCTATCTTTTAAGGCAATTGCAATGGTTTTACCGCGCATCTGGGTATGCAATCGCAATTGGTCAGTAATTGTAGTTGTAAGCATGCGATGGGGTGACATTTTACCGGCATCAGAAGTAGTTCCTACAGAATTATAACTATCGTCCGATGCACAATATACGCTAGCATCTTTTTCTTTATCGTACCAATTATTACCAATAATACCATGTGAACTCGGGCTAGCACCCGTATATACCGATGTATGCCCTGGACCCGTGCTTGTCGGGGCATAGTTAAAATGATGATTTTTTGCATTAAATCCTTGTTCTGCCAAACGTCTGAATCCGTCTGATCCATAATGATTCCAAAATCGCGTTAAATAATCATAACGCATCTGATCTACGATGATGCCAACAACCAACTTAGATGCATCGGTAGTTTCAACGGGAGTAGTCTTTTTGTTTTTCTGTTTTCGTTGCGCATCAAGCTTTAAGCAGAAAATTAAAAGTAAAAAGGTGACGAAATAGGCATAATTTTTCATTGGTACCAGTTATTTAGCATGCAAAGCTATTGAATTCTTATGTTCAAAAAATTAAATCAAGGTTAAATACCATTCAATATTACTATTTTTACGTTTCTAAGTAGATAACCGTTCATGAATTACATCGCTGCCATTGGCAAGTACTTTATTATGGTAGGTGAGGTCTTTAAAAAGCCCACCAAATGGCGCATAATGAGGTCTTTAATTTTAAAGGAAATCGATGAATTGATATACGGTTCAATGGGCATTATCATATTTATTTCTTTCTTTATTGGCGGGGTCGTTACCATACAAACGGCATTGAATTTGAACAGTCCGCTAATTCCGAAAAGTCTTATCGGTTTTGCCACTAGGCAGTCTGTAATATTAGAATTCGCCCCTACTTTCTGTTCAATTATTATGGCGGGTAAGGTAGGCTCTTATATCACATCAAGTATCGGAACCATGAGGGTTACCGAACAAATCGATGCCCTTGAGGTAATGGGGGTCAATTCCTTAAACTATCTCGTCTTTCCAAAAATTATTGCCATGCTTCTTTATCCGTTTGCCATCGCCATTGCAATGTATGTTGGCATTTTTGGTGGATGGGTAGCTGGGGCTTTTGGCGGTTATGCCCCAAGTGGGGAATTTGTGAAAGGGCTCCAACTAGATTTTATTCCTTTTCATATTACGTACTCCTTCATAAAAACATTGGTTTTTGCCTTTGTTATTGCAACTGTACCTTCTTTTCATGGCTTTTACATGAAAGGTGGTGCCTTAGAGGTTGGAAAAGCAAGTACTACGGCATTTGTTTGGACGAGTGTGGTCATTATCATTCTAAACTATATTATAACCCAATTACTACTCGGATGATTGAAGTCGAAAACTTACATAAATCATTTGGTGAAGCCCATATCTTAAAAGGGATTAGCACAACCTTTGAACAGGGCAAAACTAATTTGGTTATTGGGCAAAGTGGTTCGGGGAAAACAGTTTTTCTAAAATCGCTTTTAGGTCTTTTTGAACCTGAACAAGGTAAAATCTGCTACAATGGAGATTATTATTGGGACTTAACCTCTGCAGAACAAAGGGACCTTAGGCAACAAATGGGGATGGTTTTTCAGGGTAGCGCCCTGTTTGATTCTATGACAGTTCAAGAAAATGTGATGTTTCCGATGGATATGTTTACCAAACAAAGCAAAGGAGAAATGCAAGACCGTGTTGATTTTGTATTGAAACGGGTAAATCTCATTGATGCCCACGAAAAATACCCTGCTGAAATATCAGGAGGTATGCAAAAAAGGGTTGCCATCGCGAGGGCCATTGTAATGAATCCAAAATATCTGTTCTGTGACGAACCCAATTCAGGTCTTGACCCAAAAACCGCAATTTTAATAGACAACCTTATTCAAGAAATCACACAAGAGTATAATATCACCACTGTAATCAATACCCATGATATGAATTCCGTTATGGAAATTGGTGAAAAAATTATTTTTTTAAAAGATGGTTATAAAGAATGGGAAGGCACGAACAAAGAAATTTTTAAGACCGATAATGAGGCGGTGACGAACTTTGTATACTCTTCTGAATTGTTCAAAAAAGTTCGTCAAATGTATATTGAAGAGAGGAATTAAAATTCAAGTTCAAACTCAAGAATAAAGTTCAAGAGCAAAATTTGTCATACTGAGCGCAGTCGAAGTACTTAGTAAGCTATTTCAATTCGCTTACTCGAATTGTACTATCCTTTACCCTTATTTTCAGCCAATCAGTGATTCTTTTTATATCTTCTTTTCGCTGCTCCTCCGTTAAACCTTCTTTTAATTTCACTTCAAAAAAGGAAATGGTGTCCATTTTATTAAAGTCAGTTTGAACGCGATTCGAAAATCCTATCCCAACCAAAGATGTATAGTTCACCTTGGCCTCTGCCGTAATTTCTTTAAACGGAATATTTCTAGCTGCCAACTTTCCATAGCTTGCAATTTCCTCCTCTAAAAACCGAATACGTTCATCTTTAGTCAGCAGTTCCGCTTTCTTAGACTCGTACAATTCGTTAACATAATTAAAGCGCTGTTCAGAATCGTCACGGCCTCCTTGTAACACTCTTAAGTCTGCATCAACCAAACGGTTGTATTTGCTCTTTTTATTTCTCCAAGTACTTATAATATTCTCTGGAACCTCTTCGGTACCTAAAATAGCAACCTCTAAATACGAGCCTAGGTCTTTGTCATAATGCACATCGGTCAAATCATTTTCATAGCGCCCGTTTCCTTTAAACTCGTAAACCTCAACGGTATCGGCCAAAAATTCTTGGGCTTGTTTTCTGAATAGTGATTCTTGAAGCACATTGTAAAAAGTAAATCCTGCCGGTATCATTACCGCTAATCCGATAATAGAGGCAATTCGAGCAATCAAACGTCTTCTTTTGGAATTTGCATAGCGTACCATGGGGAACCGCAAGTACTTAATAACCAAGAAAGTAGCTAAAGCAATAAAAATGGTATTAATAGTAAATAGATACATGGCGCCCAAAGCATACAAAGGCTTACCTATGGCCAATCCAAAACCTACGGTACATAATGGTGGCATTAAAGCCGTTGCAATTGCCACACCAAAAATTACGCTGGCAATGGTTCCTTTTTTTGCTCTAGCAATGACCAAAGCCAAGCCACCAAAAAAAGCAATCAAAACATCTCTAATATCAGGTGCTGTTCTGGCCAATAACTCAGATGACTCATCCCTGAGCGGAAAGATGTAAAAAAATAAAAAGGCAGTCAACACACTAAGCACGACCATTACGCTAAAGTTTTTAAGCGAGCGCCGTAACATATCAATATCATTAATAGCAAGTGATAAGCCCATTCCCAGAATCGGACCCATAAGTGGTGAAATAAGCATGGCCCCGATAACTACTGCGGTGGAGTTTGCATTTAACCCAATTGAGGCGATAAAAATGGAACATATCAAAATCCAAGAAGTATGCCCCTTAAAGGGAATATCGGCGATAATGGATTCTTTAGTAGTGATAGGATCGGTATTACTTCTAATCTCGAGCAATTCGAACAAAAACTTTCTTCCACTACCTAAAAGACCTTTAAAGTCTTTTTTTACTTCTTGCTCTGCGGCTTCTGAAGCAGCTTCTTTATCTTCAAATAGGTTTTCACTCATAAACTATGCGTATTGATCTCCGAATTTATCTTGAACCTGACCTCGAATCTTTTTGATATCCTGTTCTTTTGATTTTGGATAAATTAATAAAACATCGTCTTTATCCACGATTATATAATCTTCCAAACCATCTATAACAACTATTTTACCTTTATTGGTCCTAATCATATTTCCCTTAGCGTCTTCCAAGAGGGTCTGACCATTCACCACTGCGTTTTGATTTTGGTCCTTATCCAGTTTTTCATAAAGCGCTCCCCAAGTACCTAAATCATTCCAATCAAAGGTAGCTGGCAAAGTATAAATAGCTTTGGAGTTTTCTAAGATAGCATAATCTATAGAGATGTTTTCGGCTTTTGGGTAATTTTCAGCGATAAAGTCTTGTTCCTCAGCTGTGTTATAACAACTCAGTCCATTTTCAAAAAGCTTAAATTGTTCTACTTGATATTCTTTAAAAGCATTAACAATTGTATTTACTCCCCACATAAAGATCCCTGCATTCCAAAGAAAATTTCCTTGTGCGAGAAAATCCTTTGCAGTTTCAAGGTTCGGTTTTTCTCTAAACTGAGCTACTTTTTTAATCTCAGATGGAGCTTCTTTTTCATACTCTATATACCCAAAACCCGTATTAGGGTATGATGGTTGTATTCCTAAAGTACATAACACTTCCTCTTTTTCACACTTATCAAAGCATGCTTTTACGTCATTTTCAAAAGCTTGTTCATCTTCAATCCAATGATCACTTGGCGCAACAATCATAACCGCATTAGGATTCATTTTTTGAATTTTCATTGCCGCATACAGAATACACGGAGCTGTATTCCGCATGGCAGGTTCCAATACTACCTGTTCTTGCTTTACTTTTGGCAATTGCTCCAAAACCAAATCATTATAACGTTCATTGGTTAAAATTAAAATGTTTTCTGTAGGTATAAACCTATTTAAACGTGAAAACGTTTTTTGAATAAGCGTATCACCCGTACCCAACATATCATGAAACTGTTTCGGGTTGTTCGTTGTACTCACAGGCCAAAAACGAGATCCAACGCCACCTGCCATTAATACTGCGTAATAATTATTGTTCATACTTGAATATTTTGTTTTAAAAACGTAATATTTTTCTTATTTATTATAATTTATTTTCTTTCATACTATTACATCTTTCTATTCGTTTGTTTAATGACACTATTAATGTTCAATTAATGCAAAGAAGAAAATTCTTAAAAGGATTAACAACCATATTTGGGTTTACAACCATCGCGGGATTATACTCTTGGCAACTTGAGCCATTTTGGTTAGAATTTGTTAAAGTAAAAATGTCTATTGCTAACATTCCTAATAAATTAATCGATAAAACTTTGATGCAAATTAGTGATATTCATGTTGGTCCAAAAGTAGATTTTAATTATTTGGTAGATTCATTAAACAAAGCACAAGCTTACCAGCCAGATTTTGTAGTTTATACTGGCGACTTTATTCATTATGAAGATGAAGAGACACTTGTGAGTCTAAGAAAATGCATGAATTATGCCCCAAAAGGTAAACTAGGTACTCTAGCAATTTTAGGTAATCATGATTATGGGGAAGAGTGGGTAGATGATAAAATTGCAGATACAATTACTGGTATTTTAGAAGAAAAAGGGATTATAGTTCTAAGAAATAACTGTAAAAGAATTAATGGTCTTAATTTTATTGGTGTAGATGATTGCTGGGGTACAAATTTCAACCCTAAAAAAGCTTTAAAAAATTACAATCCAAATGAAGCCACTATTGTTCTTTGTCACAATCCAGATGTTTGTGACTTAGATATATGGAACGATTACAATGGATGGATTTTATCTGGTCACACTCACGGAGGACAATGTAAAATTCCTTTTATTAAAGCTCCTGTTCTTCCTGTTAAAAACAAGGATTTTGATAAGGGCATAAAAAAACTTTCTGGAGGAAGAACACTATACATTAACCGCGCACTGGGTCATCTTTACCAGGTAAGATTTAATGTTCGTCCAGAAATCACCATCTTTAAACTAGCTTAGTTCACTTGTTCAACTTCGGCATTGGGCTGAAAAAGATATAACCTGCCTGTTGCTATCTCTACACACTCATACCGCTTAACTCTTTTATTTCCCCTTTTAAAAAGTTTTCCATTATGAATTCTAAAGGTACTACCTAAAGGCAATTCAAAAACATAAGAATGCTCCCGTTCTTCTATATCAAAAGTCTTTAAAGCAATGGCAAGTTTTGCATCTGTACTGCTGCTGGCTTTTGGGTTCTTGAAATGATTGGCTATTACAGGTAAAAGTTTGGTCGGAAATATTTCGGGTCGAATAAACGGCAGCATTAATTGTTGAAAGGTACGTTTCCATTCTAGCCCATGCGGTTTTATTCGCCTGCCGAACTTCTCAAATGCGACCAAATGTGCAATTTCATGTACTAACGTAATTAAAAATCGATATTTATTTAGCGAGGCGTTTACGGTAATTTGGTGCATCCCGTTGGGCATCCTTCTATAATCGCCATGCCGTGTAACCCTATGGTTTACAATTTTTAAATGAACTCCATTCACCTTAATCAAATCAAAGCAGGGTATAACCGCTCTCTCAGGTAAATATTTCTGTAGCACATCTTCCACGACAACAAAAATAGTAGTTTCCTATAGACTCCATATTTTTAAAATTTAAAAACCGAAGAACTTTTTTTGAATTCTGTATTTTTAAAAAAAGTTTTGGCATGTTCAAAAGAATTTCCTTCAACGTTATCCTTTGTCTAATTCTATCGGCTTGCTCAAAAGAAAAAGAAAGCGGCATAAGTGACCTTTTAATAGATGTTCCAAATATTCAGGGGAAACAAGAATATCTGGCATCACCTTTTGTTACTGCAGGTAATAGAGTTTATATGGTTGGCCATCAAGATGGGTCGTTTCCTGATTTAGGATGGCATATTAAAGGTGAAATGGGTGGTGTTTGGAATCATCCCATTAAGCTCATGGACGGATTTGATATTCTGCTAAACTGGGATGATGATTCATATGTTCTAAACCAAGCTGATTCTTTTACCAATTACCCTTTTGCCAATAAACATGATTTTTCCATTGCAGATAAGGCTTTGAAGATAGGGCGATGGCAGTTCGTGCCCGATGATACAGAAGGAATTGCCATTCAACTAGAAATTTATAATGAAGCCGAAACAGTACAAAATTTTGAGCTGGTTTTTACCGGGCATTCAGATTTAAGACCAACTTGGTTGGGTGAACGAACCAATATGATTAATGGTCAAGACGAACCAAGTTATAGTTCTAAAATTAATGGCTGGGTCGTGAAGGACAAAAACAACCCTTGGTACGTTTGTTATGCAGCTTTAGATAAACCAGAACAAAAGTTTAGCTCTAAGCTAAATCAAGAAAAACTAACCTCATCGAATACCTTAAGCTACAAAGTCCGAATTCCAAAGAGGGGTTCTAAAATCTTAACATTTAGTATTGCCGGCTCTTATACTTCAGAAGACGAAGCTATTAAAACATTAAAAAAAATACAGCATAACCTTCCAGAACTAATTGAAGCAAAAAAGAATAGATACAAAGCACTGGCAAATCAAACCAAGCTTACTATCCCTGATGAAAAATTAGAGCAAACTTTTGAATGGCTAAAATACAACTGTGATTGGCTCGTGCGTTCCGTGCCTGAAATCGGAACCGGAATTACAGCGGGCATTCCCGATTATCCATGGTGGTTCGGAGTAGATAGCGAATATGCCTTACAGGGTTATATGGCTGTTGGACAAAGAGATGCAGTGTACAACACCATTAAACTGTTAGATAGTGTTTCTGAAGCCGTAAACGGAAACGGAAAGATTATTCATGAAATGTCTACCAATGGAGCCGTTTTTAATAAAGGCAATATAAATGAAACCCCACAGTTCGCCTCCTTAATTTGGAGAATATACCAATGGAATGGCGATAAAGCATTCTTAGAAAAGTATTTTCCCACTATAGAAAAAGGATTAAAATGGTTGATGGATGCCAATGATCTGGACAAAAATGGTTTTCCTGAAGGTTTCGGGATGATGGAAATTCATGGGCTAGATAGTGAAATGATAGATGTTGTCGTATATACACAAAAAGCATTTGCAGATGCATCTAAAATGGCCGATGAACTTGATAAAACTAGCTTGGCGAACACCTATGAAGCAATAGCAGCTAACTTAAAGGAAAAAATCAATAGTGAGTTTTGGTCTAAAGATTTTAATTCTTATGCCGATTTTATTGGTACAGATAAGCAAACATTACATTTAATAGAAGATGCCATTGTTAGAGCAGACACGCTAAATAAACCTTGGGCCATCAATGAAATGGAGCAAACAAAACAATTCATTTTAAATAATCCATCTAATAAACCTAGACCTTTTGTGCTGCATCATAATTGGGTAGTGAATACGCCAATGGAAATGGGTATTGCCGATAACGACAAAGCTTTAAAAGCACTGAAAACTGCAAAGCGATTTGTAAATCCGTTTGGTGTTTTTGTAACAGGTATAGATAGAGATGAATCTACGGGTTCTGATGATGGCGCTTTTAAAGCCCCTCCCGTTTTTTCCTATACAGGCGCAGTGATGACGTTGCCAACTGGAGTTTCTGCCATAGCAGAAAATAATTACGGTAGACCTAATGAAGCATTGAACTATTTAGAACGAATGACACGTTCCTTTAGCTATGCTTTACCAGGGAGTATGTATGAGGTTTCCCCAGATTTTGGAATGATGACGCAAGCATGGAACATCTACAGCTATGCCTACCCTATTGTTCATCAGTTTTTTGGTATTCAACCAAATGCCGCTAAGAAAGAAATTACGATTAGGCCTCAAATGCCAGATAGCTGGAACAAAGCCTCTTTGGAAAATATTGAAATTGGTAACAATAAAATTTCAATATATTATTGGAAAGGCCCTAAAAGTTTGACTATAAGAACGATACAAACTAATTGGGATTGGTCTCTAAAAGTGGAATTACCAAAGGATTTTAAAAATGCCGGGCTTGTGGTTACACAAGGAGAACAAATAGAAGCAAATGCTGATAAATTTATTGTTTCTTCCAGAAATGGGGAAATCGATGCTTCAATATATTTTGAAGAAGCAACTAACAACAATTCAAAGACAAATGATTAAGAAAAGAATTTTATATGTCCTATATGGTCTTGTAATTATTCTGGGTTGCTCTACTTCTAAATTTAAATCGAGTTGGACGAAACCAATTGCCCCAGAAACATTCACTACCAAATTTGAAACATCAAAAGGTGATTTTTTGGTTAAAGTAGAGCGAAAACTTTCTCCCAAAGCAGTAGACCGTTTTTATCAGTTGGTAAAGACAAAATACTTTAATAATATTCTGTTTTACAGGGTTAATCCAGGATTTGTAGCGCAATTTGGTGGTAATGACAGCCTAATTTATACTAGTTGGAACCGTTATAAAATCCCTGATGAGCCAGTACTACAAGGCAATGATAAAGGAACATTGAGTTTTGCACGAGGTGATAAAGAAAGCAGAGGTACAGACTTGTTTATTAATCTAAGGGATAACAATAGACTAGATACCTTACATTATAATGATGTAACGGGCTTTCCTACTTTTGGGAAAGTAACCAAAGGTATGGAAGTACTTGAAGCCTTGTATTCTGGTTATGCAGATACTACTATGAATAACTTGGACTTAATGTTTAAGGATTTAGATGCCTTTATTAAAAAGTACCCAAAGTTGGATACTATTTATAAGGTTGAATTCTTAAAATAAAGGCCTTATAACTTTAGATTTACTGTTCTCTGTTGCATATCTTTAGAACGCATATAAGAGAAACAAACAACTTTGCTAAACCCCAGCCTAGGTTGGCGTGCATTATACTCCTTCAAAAGACAACTTAACTAATCGTAAAACAGAGTTTACTAATTCCCAATAGTTAAATTGAGTTTAATCATATAATCTTTATAAAACCAAAGTTTTATAACAATGAAAAAATATCAAATTTTAATTATAACTCTAGTAATAATAATCTTACAGTGTGCTTGCAAAAATGAAAACAATTATGAAAACGATACTGAACTTTGTGAATTGCTTTCCAAAATGACCGATGATGACCAAAAAATCAGGAACATGGATTTATTGCAAAATGGAACTCAAAAACAAAAGGATTCCTTATGGAAAATTCAAAAACTAATTGATGGACGAAATACGGAACTTCTCTTAGATATAACAAAAAAACGAGGTTGGGTATCAAAAAATAGCTTGAACTGTGAAAAATATATGGCGCCTGTTGTGATTTTTAGGCATACACCAGAAAAATATTTCAATGAAGTAAAAGAAATAATAGACAAAGAATTCCAAAATGAACGTTTAGATGGACTTAATTACGAATTCATTAATGACCATCTTAATGGTAGACCAGGCTTTAATCTGGAAATAATCGAAAAATAAAGTGTTACACCAATAACTATGATTAATGTGGGTTTGGTACTTAATCCTAAGTTTGGGTATATTTTAAAAGTCCGCAAAAAGATTTTGCCATGTGCTTGGCCGAAAGTAAACGCCAGTTTGCTCTCGGGCTGTTCATAGCTAAACCATTAAGGCGTACTATTACTTACCTGCAACAACTTACCATTATAATACTTATTCCCAGTTAAGGCAAAATCCTTAATATATGCTGCCATTTCCAATGCCGTAGTTGGTGCTTTATACCCCGGGAAAGCTTCTTCTAGCATTTCGGTTTGTACAGCACCAAGGGCTAACACGTTAAATGACGGTCCGGTTTCTTTAAACTCTTCTGCCCAAAGCTCAGTTAACGTAATTACAGCTGCTTTACTAGAACTATATGCCGCTAGCCCTGGAAACTTCATGCTGCCTTGTACTCCACCCATGGAGCTTATGGTTACCACATGAGCCTCTTTATTCATTTTTGGGAGTAGTATTCTCGTCAATTCGGCAACCCCAAAAACATTTACTTTATACACCTTTTCAAATTCTTCTGTAGTAGTATCTGCAAAAGGCTTGTTTAAAAGACTACCTGCATTGTTGATAAGCACATCAACTGTTTTCCATTCTTGTATAAACTCGGTTACCTTTTTATAGTCTTCAATTTTCCCTAAATCAAAAGAAAAGGCAGTAATATTTTTATTGTTTAAGTCTAAAATTGGCTTAGCATTTCTAGATAATGCTAATACCTTATGACCTTCTTCAGCAAAGAGCTTTGCCATTTCAAAACCTATCCCCCTGCTGGTACCTGATATTATAATGTTCTTAGACATAATTTTTTATTCCTACGAAGGCAGGAATCTATTTTATCCCCTCCGTCCTGACTTTACAGTCAGCACACCTCCCCTTATCAAAGGGGAGGAGCCTATATTAATTTAGTTTTACTTCTTGAGTTGCGGCATTAGAAATACCCTCTACAACTGGCAGCATTTTATTTACCATACTTGCCATATGCGTAAAATCCATAATCTCATTTTCATCCCCAACTTTATGGTAGTGGTTAAAATTAGTAAAGTCGAAAGTGCAGAACGTATGAGAAGGCACATTAAACTCTTTATGGAAATCGTAATTATCTGAACGTTGGAATAGGTTATACTCCTTAGCTGTTGGTAAAAATCCGATTAACTTTTTACCTGCGTATTTGTTGCTTACCTCAGCAAGATTAGACATTTCATACCCACTAATATATAATTCATAATCTTTACCAACTAAAGGAACACCTGTCATTTCAAAATTCAACATCGTATAGAGATTTAAATCTGCCTCTTTTAATTTTTTTGCCAAGTGCCTTGAACCTAAAAGTCCTTTCTCTTCGGCACTAAAAAGCGCAAAAATTAAACTGCGTTTATTGGTTTTATTTTTTCCAAAATAACGTGCCATTTCCATAACAGTAGTAGTTCCCGAGGCATTATCATTAGCACCATTGGCAATAGCATCACCGTTTTCTTCTTTGATAATTCCTATATGGTCGTAATGCGCACCAATAAGAATATACTCCCCTTTTAAACTAGGGTCATTCCCTTCAACTATGCCGACTATATTATAAGAGGTTTTTTCAAAATTTGATAAAGTGTCCCTGTAAGAGTCAAAATAAGGAGCAACACCATTATCCTTAAAGTGTTTTTCGATGTATTTAGCAGCTTCCTCAATTCCCTCACTACCAGAATCACGACCTTTTAAATCATCTGAAGCTAAAAAGTTCATAATATCACCAATCTTAGCAGCATTTGTAAAGCCAGGTGTTTCTTTTGGCATTTGCGCCTTTAAACCATCCGGACCAGCAGGTTCGGCCGTTTGCACATTATCTGGATTGGTTTCCACTATTTTGGTAGACCCGCAAGCCGTGGCCAATAGTAGGCTTAAAAAACTTATAGCTATTTTCATGTTCTATTTTTTTGATGTGTTTAAAGATAAAAAAAGCATTCGCCATGGACGAATGCTTTTACTATTTTGATTACAACTCTAGATTAAGCTAGCATTGTTACAGGGTTTTCCAGATATGCCCTTAAAGTCTGTAAAAATTGTGCCCCTGTAGCGCCATCAACAGTTCTATGGTCGCATGCTAGGGTAACTTTCATCGTATTACCAACTACTATTTCCCCATTTTTAACTACAGGTTTCTCTACAATAGCTCCTACAGATAAAATAGCAGAATTAGGTTGGTTTATTATTGAGGTAAACTCTAAAATACCAAACATACCAAGATTAGAAACCGTAAACGTACTGCCCTCCATCTCGGCAGGCGTCAACTTTTTGTTTCGTGCCCTAACTGCCATATCTTTAACAGCACTGCCAATAGTAGTTAAGTTCATTTGATCTGTAAACTTTAAAACAGGTACTACAAGACCATCATCTACTGCAACGGCCACACCAATATGAACATGGTGATTAAATCGGGTAGTATCATTGTTCCATGTAGTATTTACCTGCGGATGTTTCTTTAATGCCATTGCACAAGCCTTTAGTACCATGTCGTTAAATGAAACCTTTGTTTCGGGCAAGCCGTTTATTTGCGCTCTTGAAGCTTTGGCATTATCCATATCCACTTCAATAGTCAAGTAATAATGTGGCGCACTAAATTTAGATTCGCTCAAACGCTTGGCAATTACCTTACGCATTTGCGAATTTTTAACTTCTTCAGTCCCTTCTTCACCAACTGGCAAATTGATAGGTGCCGCGGCAATAGCAGGTGCTGAACTTACAGCAGCAGATGCTGTGGTTGTTGGCTGACTTGAAGCGCTTGGTTGATAATTTTCAACATCACGCTTTACAATTCTGCCATTATCACCAGAACCTTTTACATTTGAAAGGTTGATTCCCTTATCCGACGCTATCTTTTTTGCTAATGGGGAAGCAAAAATACGCTGCCCATCTGTAGTTATAGAAGTTTCAACAGCTACTGCTTCTGCTTTTGGCTCTTCAGTTGTAGCTGCTTCTTTTTTAGTTTCTTCTTTTATTCCTCCCGAAGGTTTTGCATTTAAAACGGCGTTAACATCTGTACCTTCTGGGCCAATAACGGCCAATAAGGAATCTACCGGAGCCCCCTCACCTTCTTGAATACCAATATACAGTAAGGTGCCTGAATAGAAGGATTCAAATTCCATAGTGGCTTTATCTGTCTCTATTTCAGCAAGAATATCGCCTTCTTCCACAGTATCTCCAACTTTTTTCAACCAAGATGCAACGGTGCCTTCTTCCATGGTATCGCTCAGACGAGGCATCGTAATGATTTCCACCCCTTCGGGAACTTCTCCTACACCCGCCTCAGTACTTTTTTCGGCAACCTCTTCAACCTTATCTTCAATTTTTTCAGGCGTAGTTTCCGATTTACTTTCTCCAGAACCGTTTAAAAGTGCAGAAATATCTTCACCTTCTTCACCTATGATGGCCAAAAGCGAATCTACTGGTGCACCGTCTCCTTCTTCAATTCCGATATGTAGCAAGGTTCCTTCATGAAAGGATTCGAACTCCATCGTAGCTTTGTCCGTTTCAATTTCGGCCAAAATATCACCTTCCTCAATTTTATCACCAACATTTTTGAGCCACTTCGCCACGGTACCTTCTTCCATGGTGTCACTCAACCGGGGCATATTGATTACTTCTGCCATTTAGCTTATAGTTTATGTTGTAAAAATGGATAATCTTCTTGTTCATAGACCATATCGTACAATTGTTGTACTGGTGGAAAATCTGATTCTTCAGCAAATTTCTCACATTCAGAAACTAGGTCTTTAACACGCTTATCAATAATTTTTAAATCATCTTCAGAGGCATATTTCTTTTCTAAAATCACATCTTTCACCTGAGTGATGGGATCTATCTTCTTGTATTCTTCAACCTCATCTTTAGTTCGATAGTGCTGGGCATCTGACATTGAATGACCTCTATAACGATAGGTTTTCATTTCTAAAAATGTTGGTCCACCGCCTGTTCTTGCACGTTCAATAGCCTTATCGACTTCTTTTGCAACTGAAACAGGATCCATGCCATCTACTGGGGCACATGGCATTTCATAACCTAATCCTAATTTATAAATATCCGTAGAGTAGGATGTTCTCGCTACCGAAGTACCCATTGCATATCCATTGTTTTCACAAATAAATACAACCGGCAACTGCCAAAGCATTGCCAAGTTGAACGCCTCATGCAATGAACCTTGTCTTACGGCACCATCACCCATATAACATAAAGTAACATTATCACGTTTAAAGTATTTATCGGCAAATGCAAGACCGGCACCTAAAGGAATCTGACCACCAACAATACCATGACCACCATAAAAACGATGCTCTTTTGAAAAAATATGCATGGACCCCCCCATACCTTTAGAGGTACCCGTGACCTTACCGTATAATTCTGCCATGACCTTTTTTGGGTCAACACCCATACCTATAGGTTGCACATGATTTCGGTAAGCCGTTATCATTCTATCTTTATTCAAATCCATTGCGTGCAATGACCCTGCAAGAACAGCCTCTTGACCGTTGTATAAATGTAGAAATCCTCTAACTTTTTGCTGAATGTAAACCGCAGCAAGCTTGTCTTCAAACTTGCGCCAGAACAACATGTCTTCGTACCACTTTAGGTATACCTCTTTCGTGATTTTTTTCATTAAATAATGATGTTAAATGAAGTTCCCTATCATAAGGGAAAAACAAAAATACATATATATCTGTTTTTGGGAAACAAATGATTTAAGAATCCCCTAAAAAAGAATTATTAAAGGCCAAGGGAAGTAATTCAGCGATTGAATTGCATTTATAAATTTTTCCTTTTTCTCCTCGCATTAAAATTGTGATCGGCGTTTTCTGTTTTTGCTCATATTCTGCAATTGATTGCCTACAATTACCACAAGGGCCAGCAGGGGTATCGACAACATAATTTTTTGAGGTAGCGGTTATTGCCATCGAAATTATTTTTTGGTTGGGAAAACGTGCCCCTGCCTGAAAAATAGCGACCCTTTCGGCACACAGACCCGATGGATATGAGGCATTTTCTTGATTGTTTCCAATGACTATCTCGCCGTTTTCCAAGAGTATCGCTACCCCAACTTGAAAGTTGGAATATGGTGCATAGGCATTAGCCCTTGCCTCGGTCGCTTTATAAAGTAAGTCTTGCTCCTCTTTGGACAATTCATCTTCAGCATTGTAAATACTGAGCTCAAATTCAATCTTTTTTTTCTCCATTCTTCATAAACCTATCCCCTAAAAATAACAAAACCCCAACGTTATGTTAGGGTTTTATATCAAATTATAGCATTAATCTTTTAATCGTTGTAGAATTCTTCGCCAAAATTAAAAGTAAGCGAAAAACGTAAGGTATTTTCAAGTGGGTTTCTAACTTGTGCCGTAGAGAAAAGGTAGGACAAATCTATTTGAGCAGATTTAAACTTAAAGCCCGCACCTATCGTAGCAAACTGCCTAGAACCTTTTACCGGACTTTCATTAAAATATCCGGCTCTTAACATAAAGGCATCTTGATATCTATACTCTGTACCTAAAGACCAAGTAACTTCTTTTAGCTCTTCGCTAAAACCGTCTGGCGCATCACCAAATGACTCGAACACTCCGCTAAAAAAACTTATGTTTTGATAGATGTCATTATCAGCACTATCAATTACGCCATCGCCATTAAAATCACGCGGTGTCGGCACTAACAATTTATTAAATTCAGAGTAGATACCAACAACATTATCGGCATCAAGAATAAAGTCAAAACCCGCACCAAACCTTAAATTGGTGGGTAAAAAGTTTTCTTGCCCCCCTTCATCATATTGTAATGAACCGCCGAGATTAGAAATGTTAAAACCTGCGCGCCATCTACCGTCAAAATTATTGTAGGCAACTTCCCTTGATTGAAAGAAACCGGCAATATCTACTGCAAAAGCATTTGCGGCTTGAGAGTCTTGGGTGCCATCTTGTAATCTAAGATTAGAACTTATGAATCTACCCCCGACTGCCATTGAAAACGTTTCACTCAATTTTAAGGAGTATGAGCCATCTATGGCAAATTCATTGGGTTTTACAAGCGTACCTTCTTCGTTTATAGTCTGTCTCAACTCAATTTCGCCTAGACTAAAATACCTAATGCCAACTGCAAAGGCACTTGTTTCATCAAGCTTGTTCGAAAAAGTTGCGGATAACAAACCGATATCTGAAACTACATTTTCCAAAAATGGCGTATAACTGGCACCAATCATAGATTTTCTCTCAGAAAATGCATATTTAGCCGGATTCCATTGTTGTGAAAAGGCATCAACAGAAGTGGCAACGCCCATATCACCCATACCAGAAGCTCTGGCATCTCCAGAAATAGTTAAAAACGGAACTGCCGTAGTAATTACCCTTTCTTGCTGTGCAGAAACTTTAACAACGCAAATAAGCGTTATCAAAACGATTAATTTTTTCATTCTTTCTCGTTATAAAGTTGTAAGTTTTTATACTTTAAAAACCAGTTCTCGCCCAGAGAACCATTTAACATATTATACAGAAACGCTCTTTTTTATAAATTCTTGTTCAAGAAAGTCCTTTTTAGACCAAATACATTCATGTACACAAATAAAGTGAACGTTAAACCCAGATACTACGCATACTATAATTGATTTTACGTCGTTATTGTGGTAGTAATAAAATCGAAAAAAATTAACTGAAAGTTTTTCTCGGGATATAAAATATTGTGTCCATCTTTTCGTTTTATTGCCTGAAGTGATATTAAATCAAATAAAATTGAAGTAGCCGAATACGTTTTCGGTTTATCGAACTCAAGTCCTAATTATGAAAAAACACTTAGTAAAAGTTGTACTATCCAGTGTGGTTGTAGCGGTAAGTTTTTCAAGTTGCAAAAACTCATCTTCTTCGTCTAAAAATGTTTCGAGAGCAACTGGATGGAAAATTAATGCCAAAGATGGCGGTTTTCAATACAACTCTGATTTTAAAGAACAAGAAACTCCTCCGGGAACGGTCTTTATAGAAGGTGGTACTTTTACCAAGGGGCAAGTTCAAGATGATATTATGCATGATTGGAACAATACCCCAACCTCTCAACATGTGCAGTCTTTTTACATGGATGAAACTGAGGTAACCAATAAAATGTACATGGAATATCTAGATTACCTTAAAAAGGTATACCCTCCAGAAAATCCTATGTACGCAAATATTTACAAAGGTGCATTGCCAGACACATTGGTTTGGAGAAACCGCTTAGGTTTTAACGAAACAATGACCAATAACTATTTGCGCCACCCCGGGTATGCAGAATACCCTGTAGTTGGTGTTAATTGGATTCAGGCAACGCAATACGCAGAATGGAGAACCGATAGAGTAAACGAATACAAACTTGCCCAAGAAGGTTTTATTGAAGAAGATGCTTTATATGGGGTACTTAACGGTGAAGTAGATGGTACTTTTAGTACTGAAGCCTACCTTAACAATCCAGAATCTGTATATGGAGGTCAAATCGATTCACTTCAAGGAAAGCAGAAAAAAGATTCTATAAATAGTTTTGCAAAAAGAAGTTCAGGTATTATTTCTCCTGAATATAGATTGCCAACTGAGACCGAGTGGGAGTATGCCGCGCAGGCACTTATTGGCACTCGTGAGTACAACAATTATAGAGGTCGAAAAAAATATCCATGGGAAGGTGATTACACCAGAAATGGACAACGTGTAGGTCGTGGCGATCAATTGGCAAACTTTAAGCAAGGAAAAGGTGACTATGGCGGTATTGCCGGATGGTCAGATGACGGAGCTGATATCACAGGTCAAGTGAAATCATATAAGCCAAATGATTTTGGTCTTTATGATATGGCCGGTAACGTTTCGGAATGGGTTGCCGATGTTTACAGACCAATAGTTGATGACGAGATAAGTGATTTCAACTATTATAGAGGTAATATTTACACGAAAAAAGCGATCGGTGAAGACGGAAAAGTTCAAATTATTAGAGATTCTGTAGTTTTTGACACCTTACCTAACGGAAAAGTTGTTGCTGTAAACCTTCCAGGTGAAATCAAAGAAGTTCCGGTTGATGAGCAAGAAACTTATTTAAGAACTAACTTCTCATCTAGTGATAACAGAGGTTATAGAGATGGTGACCCAGGTTCTTCAAGATTCTATCAAAGATTTAGTGATGACGAAGAAGATAATAGAAAAATGTACGATTCTCCTAAGCATAAAGTGGAGCGTGATTCTACAGGTAAAATTTTACGTCAGTATGATACTTCTAACTATAGAACTTCCTTAATCAATGATGAGGTTCGGGTATATAAAGGTGGTTCATGGAGAGATAGAGCATTTTGGTTAGACCCGGCACAACGTCGTTACTTACCACAATATATGGCAACCGATGATATTGGCTTTAGATGCGCTATGTCAAGAGTAGGTTCTAAATCAAAGTCCAAGAACAAAACAGTAAGACATAAGAAATCGAAATAATTAGATTTTTATTATAAAGTAAAAAGCCTTGATCTACCATCAAGGCTTTTTTTTATCTTCGATTTATGAATGTGACCGAGCTACATAAACTGTTCTTACAGTTTCCTGAAATATCTACAGACACAAGAAAAATAACTCCCAACTGCATATTCTTTGCGCTTAAGGGGTCTAATTTTAATGGTAACAAGTTCGCTGAAGAGGCTTTAAAAGAAGGTGCTTCTTATGCCATAGTTGATGAGGTAGATTATCAGACTTCAGAAAAGACGATTCTCGTTGACAATGTTTTAGAAACATTGCAAGAATTGGCTACTTTTCATCGTAACTATTCGAAAACCAGAGTAATCTCACTAACTGGCAGTAATGGAAAAACAACTACGAAAGAGCTCATTAATCTCGTACTCTCAAAAAAATATAAAACCATTGCCACTAAAGGAAATTTAAACAATCATATCGGTGTTCCATTGACCCTTCTTTCCATTAAAGAAGATACAGAATTGGCAATAGTAGAAATGGGAGCCAATCATCAAGGAGAAATTGCCTTTTTATCTGGATTGGCCCAACCAGATTTTGGGTACATTACCAATTTTGGAAAAGCCCATCTAGAAGGTTTTGGGGGAGTTGAAGGGGTCATTAAAGGAAAAAGTGAGTTATTTACCTATCTCATCGAAAATGATAAGCGCATTTTTTTAAATGCAGATGATGCCATTCAAAAGGAGAAATTGGCTACTTACATTAAAAAATTTGGTTTTAGCCAGACTGACTCAGTATATTATCAAATAGAGTTGCTTAGTGCTTCTCCATTTGTTCAAATAAAATTCGAAGACCTAGTAGTAAATACCAACCTTATTGGGGCTTACAATTTTCACAACTGTTGTGCGGCAATTTTAATGGGAAAATACTTCAACGTTCCTCCTAATGAAATCAAGGTAGCTCTTGAATTTTATAACCCTGACAACAACCGTTCGCAATTGATGAAGAAGAACGGACATGAAATAATCTTAGATGCCTATAATGCCAACCCGACCAGCATGATGGCGGCTCTTGAGAATTTAAGTTTAATAGAATCTTCACAGAAAACCCTTTTTTTAGGTGATATGTTCGAGCTCGGCGAAACGGCAAATGAAGAACATCAGTCTATAGCCGATTATGCCCAGAAACTAGGATTTAAAGATGTTTATTTAGTTGGAGAGAACTTCTTTAAAGTCAATACCACTTTTCAAAAATTTAAATCATTCGAGAAGCTTAAGTCATACCTAGTTGATACAAATTTACCAAAAAGCACCATGCTTATAAAAGGCTCAAGGGGCATGGCCCTAGAACGTATTTTAGAGCTGCTCTAAATGCTAAACTTTACTAAAAATTACTTTTTTTGAGTTTGATGTGAAATGGTTCCGGTGGTTCTACGACCTATAAGGGGTAACAACTAGTAATCATGGACAACAGTATTATCATTTTTGACGGTGAATGTAATTTATGCAATGGCGTGGTAGGTTGGTTATTAAAATTCGCCCCTGCCGATAGCTTTAGTTTTGTAGCGTTTCAATCGCCATATGGGCAATCTTTACTACATACTTTTGGTTTTCCGAAAAAAGAGTTGACCACGGTTATCTTAATTGATGAGGCCGGTGCACATACCCATTCTGATGGTTTTTTAAAAATAGTTTCACAAATACCCAAGTGGAAATTGGTTGCGGCATTACTAGCCTTCGTACCAAGAATTATACGAGACACCATTTATAACCTAGCTTCAAAAAATAGGGTTCGTTGGTTCGGGAAATCGAATACGTGTACGGTAGGGTTTTAAAAAGTGGAGTATACTGGATTCGAACCAGTGACCTCTGCCCTGTCAAGGCAGCGCTCTAAACCAACTGAGCTAATACTCCAAAAAGTGCTGCAATATCGTAAAAATGTTACCAATCACCATACTCGGCAGCATTCTTTTGAGTTTCATGCAATGTAATATGAAGCAAATGCCCTTTTAAAAGTTTAGGCTTAAGAATATCATAGATGACTTTTACAAAATTTTCGGTCGAAGGCATAATTCCTTTAAACTCCTCACAGTCTTCGTTCAGGTTTTTATGATCAAAACGCTCTTCTACTTCGTATTTAATCATTTCACCTAAATCGGCCAAATCCATTACAAAACCTGTCTGCTGGTCTACTTCACCTTTAACCCGAACCTCTAAATCAAAATTATGGCCATGATAATTTGGACTATTGCATTTTCCAAAAACCTCTAGATTTTTTTCGTCCGACCAATCAGGGTTATGCAATCTATGCGCAGCATTAAAATGTGCTTTTCTACAAATAGTAACTACCATGGTATTGAATAAGATTGCAAATTTACTTCAAATTTCATTTTCAAAATAAATTAGTATCCTAATATGTTGCGGCAGTACTTATATTTTTCTCAAAAAATCTAAACTCTGTGGAATTTGCTCGACCACTCTGGAAGATTCATCTTCAATAAACATATATTCAACGCCCATCTCTTTACCCTTAAGCATTAAAGCCTTGATATCTATCATACCTGAACCTAAGACTACGTTGGTCTCAACATCACCATGGCCGGTATGGTTTCCAACAGTGCCTTTCTTCATATCTTTTAAATGCATCAACTTAAATTTTTCAGGATATCTTTCAAAAAGCGCAAATGGGTCTTCACCACCATGTACTACCCAGTACACATCCATCTCAAAGTCAAAGCTTTCCTCATTTTTAGCCATATAATCGAATAAGGTTCCATCTTCATAAGGCTTGAATTCATAACCATGGGGGTGGTATACCAACTGGATCCCTTCCTTCTTTAAGAACTCACCAGAAGCATTAAATACTTTTACAGCCTCCTTGGCATTTTCAATGTTAAAATGATCATCTTTATGGGCAATCCATGCGCACATTACATATGTTGCTCCAAAAGCTTTGGCACGTCTCAAAGTTTCTTCCGGGTTGTCTCTCAGCTCTTCAAAACTAGCACCGACGCTAGCTGTTTCAATTCCATTTTTATTCAATAAATCGATAAATTTCGACTCTTCCATACCATAGGTGTTTTCCCCACCTTCAATAACATTTATCCCCCAAGATTTAATTTGTGCTATCGTACCCGGTACATCTTTTGGAAACTGCGCTCTTAGACTATACAGTTGTAGCCCAATATTGTCTTCAACGTAATTATCGTTCTTACAGCTACTGACCATAATCGCTAAAATAAGCGCCCTCAATATAATTTGCCTCATTATAGTTTTCTAAGTTAACAGGTTACCCTCTTCATCCCACTCGGCGGCAATATTGCGTTTACTTTGATCTACACATTTTGCAATCCATTCAGGGTCGTAAGCCACACCATGTTGATCTAAAACATCTTGTGGAACACCATCCCAAACATTGGGCATATTGCCCTTATAGCCCAGTTCTTCAATACCTAGTTTGGTAGTATAAAAACCAGACATGGTTAAATTTCTGACCATACTAAAAAAGTTCACCTCAAAAGGTCTTTCACTATCCGGAGTATTGGGGTCATAATATGCAATTTCATCTAAAATCGCTTTTTGTTGTTCAATTGTGGCATCCTTAAAAACAAGCTCATTTTCTGTATTGCATTTATGGTCTAACCACATTAAACCACCCTTTAGATCGGTCTGCATTTTTTCTGATTCGGTATCCCTCGCTATAAAATCAATAAAAGAAACCACATCTGCATCAGATGCGCCTTTGTATTGCTCACTTGGCGGGAGAATTAGATCACAAAGCACAACCATGGTTTCTCTTTGGTGCTCGTTGAAAAAATCTTCCCCTTCTTTGATTTCAGTTAGAATCTTATTCTCGTAATCGGTACGCCATTTGACAGGTTCGTGTGCTTTTACATCTGTTACTTCCGGTTTTTCTTCACCAGGCTTACAACCATGTGCGGCCAAACCTGTCGCCACGGAACCTAAGGCTATTGCTTTTAAACTTTTTCTTCTATCCATGGTTAAATATTTTGTTTTTTTAATTGTTCAATAACATAGTCTGAAGCTCTCCATGAAAGTGCCAAAATTGTCCAGGTACAATTTTTGTCCGCTTGTGAGGTAAATACTCCCGCATCAACAACAAATACATTATCGACATCGTGTAACTGCTGGTATTTATTGGTCACTGATGTTTTAGGATTATCCCCCATTCTAGTTGTCCCAACTTCATGAATGATAGCACCTGGAGTATGAAGACCATAGTCCCTATCCTTACCTGGTTTATCGCCCATAAGTTCGCCTCCCATATTCGTCAATATTTCTTCGAAGGTATCATGGGCATGCTTGGCCTGATTTCGTTCTAAGTCTGACCACTTATAATGGAAACGCAGCACAGGTATACCCCATTCATCAACAACATTAGGGTCTATCTCACAATAATTATCTTTTCTTGCAATCGACTCACCTCTAGCAGATATACCAACGACGGCACCATAATATTTTTTCAAGTCACTTCTCAGGATATCTCCGTACCCCCCTGCTTTTGTTCCAAAAAACTTATTGAAATCATTTACATTAAAACCCGTTCCGTAGCTGGGCATGCCCATACCTCCCCAAATTTCAAGATGATATCCGCGCGGAAAATCAAGTTTGGAATTGTCGCCCCACCAAGGTGAATAAATATGCATTCCACCTACCCCGTCTTCGTTGTAGGATACTTTCCTGTTCATTAAATCTGGAATAAATGCAGCCCTATCGGCACCTGTTGAATCATGTAAATATTTACCAACTACATCACTACTATTACCTAAACCATTAGGGTGTTGCTTGCTTTTGGAATTCATTAATATTCTAGCCGAGCTACACGCAGAGGCAGCTAAAATTACTGTTTTGCCCTTCAACTTATATTCTTTTCTATCGTCTTTACTAATGTACGATACGCCCGTAGCTCTTCCTTCTTCATCGGTAGTTACTTCCCTTACCACAGAGTTTACAAAAAGATCTACTTGGCCTCTACTTTTCTGTGCCGGAAAAATTAAACAGGTACCTGCAGAAAAATCAGCATAGACCTGACAAGCCCTAGCACATTGCCCACAATAAAAACAAACACCACGTTCATTATTGATGCGCTTGGTCAACATCGACATTCTGGAAGGGTATACGGGTACTCCAGATTTTTTAGCCCCATTAATATAAAAAAGCTCATGTAATCTTGGCTTTGGAGGAGGTAGAAAAAAACCGTCCGGATCATTAGGGAGCCCTTCGTTGGTTCCAAAAACACCTATAAGCTTATCAACCTTATCATAGTACGGTTTTACATCGTCATAACCTATAGGCCAATTATCGCCATAACCATCCCGGTCTTTTCCTTTAAAGTCTTTTGGCCCAAATCGTAATGAAATACGACCCCAATGGTTTGTTCTGCCCCCGAGCATATGTGATCTAAACCAATTAAATTTAGTTCCTTCAACATGCGTATAAGGCTCTCCTTCAATATCCCAACCACCATAAGCAGCATCATAGTCGCCAAATGGCCTATATCGAGTACCTGCACCACGTCTTTCGGACTCATATGGCCAACGTAGTTGTGTTTTTTGCTCTGGGTCGGCAGGGTCAAAAAATGGACCTGCCTCCACTACGGCAATATCTAGTCCGGCATCTGCCAAAACTTTGGTGGCCATTCCCCCTCCGGCACCCGAACCTACGATTATAGCATCGTAAACTTTAGCGTTTTCTATTATCTGCATTAGCTCGTTTTTATATTATTTGAAATTGTCATTTTTTTATTTTTCGTTCAAAGAGTTGTAGTTGGTCATTATTATTCGCAACTACAATTACCTCTTTGTTTGCTATTTTCATTTGAAGAAGATTTTTGGTATCACCATAGGTGAAAAATCCACTTTTAGTATTTTCTACGGCCTTAAAATTGCCCTTACCATCTCCTAAGAGCAAAACGCCAATACCGGCATCGCTTCTTGGTGTTTCTATTTCGGATACGTAAAGGTTACCGACCGAAAGCACATCTAAATATCCATCACCATTAAAGTCATCTGCTATGGCATCATTCAAATTGGTCAATTGTGCTTCGGAAGGAAGCTCTTTCATTTTAAAACTGCCGTTACCTAAATTTTCTACATAATATGACGCAAAAGTATTTGCTTGGTAGTGCAGTGCATTCTTTAAGTCCGCTTCCCCATATATCTCGCTGATTTCCATTGAAGCAAAAAGATCGTATTTTTTAATTTCTTTCTTTAGCCCTGGTATTTGTTCCGAAGAACACGAAAACCCTCTAAGAGGATAATGCTTGTTGTTAGTATGGTATCCTAAAACAATGTCTCCAATTCCATTACCGTCAAAATCCTTGTAATAAATATCAAAAGGTTCTGTTGGAGAAGTTTTGTATTTGTAGTTAAGTCCTAAGTTACCAGCAATAAAATCAATATCACCATCGGCATCAAAGTCACTAGGTATCGAACTGAACCACCATCCGACGGTGTTCTCAAATTCTGGAATATTTTCTTTGCTTAAACTCCCTCCATTATTCGAAAAAACAGTAATTGGCATCCATTCTCCTACCACGATTAAGTCCAAATCATCATCCATATCATAATCTAGCCAAATGGCATCGGTTACCATACCTACATTTTCAAGCTCTGGAGCCAATTCAGAAGTTACGTTTTTCAAGCTTCCGCCATTATTTAAAAACAATGTACTTGACGCTGGAAGAGGGTATTGATGTGGCACATGCCTACCACCAACAAATACATCTAAATCGCCATCTTTATCATAATCTGCAACTACCACCTTAGAACCACTGTCTCTACCTGCGTTCAATAAAGCTCCTTTTTTGAAACTGCCGGTACCATCATTTAAGTATAGTCTATCTGCATAATGAAAGTCATTTTTTGCATATTCATTACCGCCACTAACCACATATAAATCTTCGGAACCATCGCCATTTACATCAAAAAAAACAGCATCTATATCTTCATAAGGTGCTTCTTTTTTCCAAAATTTAATATCAGTTTTCACAAACCCTCCATTGGCATTTTGAATCATTATCGCAGGCTCAAAACCTGAAGCACCTCCAATAAAAACATCATCTAAACCATCGCCATTTATATCTGCTTTTGCTAGGGCTGGGCCAAATTGAGATAATTTATGAGGTAGTAAAATTTGATGGTCAAAATCATCAAAATCGTTTTCTTGATGATTGTATACTAAACTTGCTGTTTTCGTAATATCCAGAAATAGATTGTCAACCTTTTGCTTTTTTTTCTTTTCAAAAGAGCTTGCATCCTCCATTGCCAATTTTATCAATGCATTGGATTTTAAATTGGTTTTTATGGTCTTTTTACCATTAGGCCAAAAGACTTCGAGCGTATCTATTTTTTTTGAATCCCCAAGACCAAAATGAACATAAGGTTCACTTGTTGAATATATGCCTCTTACATTGGTAGTTTCAAAAAACTGCTCTTGGCCATTTGTTACAATACGGACTCGCGAACCAAAGGTGTTTTTATTCTCTTTATCAACTAGTTGTACTCTTAAATAATTTGAATTTGGAATCGATTCTGAGTTATTGCGGTAAACAAAGGCCTGTTCATTAATGTTGTTTACCACTATATCCAGGTCACCATCATTGTCTAAATCTGCGTAAACCGAGCCATTGGAAAACGATTTTTCGGTTAAACCCCAATCATCCATTACTTTTTCGAACTTAAAGTCACCCCTATTTTTAAATGCGTAATTTTTCAACGGCTGTGATGGCAAAATGTCAAGAGCTTTATCCAAGTCCAGTATATCCCAAATACTAACATCTCCCGCATTCGGGTTTTCGGCAATCCATTTATTGGCCGTATCCAGAACATACTGACCAACTTCTTTATCGGCATCCGTATTTCTGATGTCACGCAATAGCCCGTTCGTTACATATGCATCTTTTAATCCATCATTATCAAAATCTGCCAAAAGATTGCTCCAGCTCCAATCTGTTGCTTCCATTCCTGTAAACTGTGCAACATCACTAAAAGTTCCATTACCATTATTTTTTTGAACGGTATTGTACATATATTGATAATGCCCCCCATCATTGACCACTTTCCAGAAAGCGTCGATATTCATTCCGCTCATGTTAGATTTAAGCCTAAAGTTATCTTCGGCTACCATATCTACAACAAAAATATCAAGCTGATTATCGTTATTTATATCGGCAATATCCACCCCCATACTGTAATAGGGCATGTGCTTTAATGATTCATTGGCTTTATTGGTAAAGGTTCCATCTCCATTATTTACAAATAGAAAGTCAGGAGCATAAAAATCATTGGCAACGTAGATATCTACAAAACCATCATTATTAATATCGCTTGCTGAAACCCCATTGGGAAATCCGGTAATAGCAACGCCAGCTTCTTTTGAAACGTCTTCGAATTTATCACCATGATTTCTATATAATTTTAAGTGGAATTCTGGTTTAAGTAGCTCCGATCCTCTATATTCTGAAAAATTACCAGGATTCGGCGGCTGTGTTAAAAGAAATAGATCCAACAA
The DNA here is from genome assembly GCF_042684265.1 of Croceitalea marina. Taxonomy (NCBI): domain Bacteria; kingdom Pseudomonadati; phylum Bacteroidota; class Flavobacteriia; order Flavobacteriales; family Flavobacteriaceae; genus Croceitalea; species Croceitalea marina. Next base: position 177,382 of record NZ_JBHULB010000083.1, read on the forward strand.
ACCGTCGTTGTTATAATCTAAAAAAGTAGCGTGTCGTGTGCGTTGACTATTGGCAACTCCATAGGCAGCACCCATTTCTGTAAAAGTACCATCACCTTTATTTATATAAAGTAAGTTTGTTCTTAATTCGGGTTTTTTATCATACAATTCCCTACTGACATAGATATCTTGAAACCCATCATTATTAACATCTGCGATGGTCACTCCGGTTGACCAGCCATTATCTTTTGAAATACCCGATGCTGATGTCGCGTCTTCAAATTGAAGGTTTCCTTTATTTAGGAATAACTTGTCAGGCACCAGGTTACCAGCAAAAAACAAATCTTGCAGGCCATCATTATTAAAATCTCCTACGCCTACGCCTGCACCACCATAAAAATTTGCATATTGAAATATACTCAACTCCTTTTCGTCTTTTATATCATTAGAAAAATGAATGCCTGTTTCTGCCGAAGTCAATAAAGAGAAACGCGTATTTGGTATAACTTCTTCTTTATCACATGAAAAAACTATGATAAAAAAAGAACTAAATACTATAAAGATGGTGTACTTTTTAAACACGTTCTAAAGCTATAAAATTTAATTCTTAAAATAGATAAAGGAGAGTCGCCTCTCCCTTATCTGCTTGAATAAAACTAAACTAACTCATTAATTAATGAGGAAAAAACTTAAATTATTCAACATCCCACCACATTCTGGTAAAGAATTGATCAGCACCTTGTCTTCCAATTACAGCTTGATAATTATCCGCATTGGTAGTTTGTTCGCGCTCAAAATACCTTAGCCTTCTTGGGATTTCACCGTTACTTTCGTTGCCAGGATAATTATTTGGTGTTAAAGCAGGAATTCCTGTTCTTCTCCAATTCGCATAGGCTTCAATATGATTCAAGAAGGTAACAATCCAATACTGTGTATTTACTTGAACCAAACCGTTTGCAGCATCATAAGGATTTGCCGCTAAATAATCAGCAATCTCAGTGTCTGTAATACTTTGGTCACCTACATCATATAAATCTAATTGTCTCATGGCCGCTTCTACCCCAGCAGCGTAGTTAGTTGCAGCATCTGTGCCTATTCCCCATCTAATATTTGCTTCTGCTAGCATAAATGCGACTTCGGCATAGGTTTGAAAAAAGTACGGGTCGTCTTCTCCCGTAATCAAATTTCTATTAGGTTCGGAAAAGTTATTTAAATCATCTCCACCAGGAATAGCTTGAACCGTTGTTCCATCCAAGCCGTTAGGTAAACCTCTTTGTAATGCTGGATCATTAGAACCACTGGTATTTCTATCTCCATCATCATCTGGAAGAGCGGCATAAATACGCATTCTTGGATCGCTTGTGCTACTCAAAGCATTGATAAAGGTATCGCTCATACGCATACTATCATCTGCTTGAAAAACCTGACCGTTACCATTTCTATTGATACCTTCCGGACCATTTGTATGTCTCATATAGGCGATGTCGTCATTTGACTCCATAACCCCGCCATCAATAGCTCTTTGTGCCCATTGTTGTGCTGCGGTTGCATCAACTTTAATGAGCCGAAGTCCAAGGCGCAACATCATCGAATAGCCAAATCTTCTCCATTTACCTTGGTCACCATCAAATAATACATCTGCGCTTCCAAATTGTGAAGTACCATCGGGCAAAGCTGCTGTAGCTTCAGCCAATTCATTTAACATATCTGCATAAATCTCGCTTTGTAGATCATAAACTGGTCTAAAAACACCATCTGCAAAAGCCTTACCCGCTTCACTATAAGGAACGTCACCATATAAATCTGTAATCTTATGATATACAAATACCCGCCAGATTCTTGCTATTGCCAACATATCATCAGAATATTGTCCCTCTTCATCGCTTTCTAGTTGATTAATGATATCTTCAATACCTTTCACATGATCATTATACCCTCTTTCAAACCAAGCCCCAGACCATTGAGCATTATATAAATAACGATCTCCGGCACCCAAACCACTTGGGTTTGCCATGTGTTGAATCATATAAGAGCTGTATATTATATTTGCTCTCCAATTTTCAAATCGATCTCCAGCTGTAAACAAGAGGTTTGCTGTAAATTTAGGTGCTGGATCTAAAGATGTGGCAGCATTTGGATTTGTATTTAAATCTTCAAACCCTTCGTCACAGCTTAATAATACACTAAAAGCTGCAATTAATATTAGTATTTTTTTCATAGTGTTATTTTTAGAATTTAACATTTAAGGTTAGACCATAGCTACCTATTGGTGGCAAACCAAAATATTCTAGCCCTTGTGCATTACCTGCATTAAAGGCAGATTCAGGATTAATATTATCAGCCGCCCGGGAAATAAAGAATAGATCCCTACCTACAAATGATATGCTGGCACTTTGGATAAAAGTGTTTTCCAATAAGCTACTCGGTAGAGTATAGCCAAAACTTAACTGTCTAAGTTTTATGAAATCTGCATCATAAGTTACTTCTTCTGCTATTGAACCCAATCTTCCATAATATGATTGCAAGGTTGAGTCATCATGGGTAAAGGTGAAAGGATTTCCAGCTTCATCAACACCACTGACCGTTAAACCTCCTTCCCTACCTTCTAAGGTATTCTTGTGTAATCCATTACCATAAGCAATAGCATTTGTGCCTGAATATACTTGACCACCAAATTTACCATCTATCAAGAAGCTTAGATTGAAATTCTTATAATTGAACGAATTGTTCCAACCAACGGTCCATGGTGGTACACCATCTCCTAAAACTTGTCTTTCTGGATTAATTACTGGTAATCCTGCGGCATCATAAACAATCTGACCATTATTTCTTAAAAAAGCTGTACCTACAATCTTTCCAAAGCGCTCACCTGGTCTGTGAATAATATTCGCAGCAAAAGTTCTTACATTCCCAACGTTCACATCATTTCCTGCATCATCTGTAGACTCAACCAAACTTTCATTAAAAGTTAGGTTAACACTTGTATTCCAAGCAAAGTTCTGATTACGAATAGGCGTTCCTCTCAGTAGCATCTCAATGCCCTTATTTTTTAGAACACCAATGTTAGATGCAACATTACTAAAACCTGAACTGTTTGAAATATCAACATTCAAGATATCACCGTCTGTTGTATTTGTATAGTATGCAATATCCAACCCTAAGCGGTTATCCAAAAAACTTAAGTCTAAACCTATTTCTGTCTCTGATTTTAAAAATGGTACTAATGCCTCATTAGGTACGGTTGAACCCTGTATTCTACCTAAGGGTTGCCCTAAGTGCCCTTGCCCAAAAATTTCAAATGGCAAGCTTAAACTATATGGATCAGGAGCTCCACCACCTACTTCCGAATATGCTACCCTTAGTCTACCAAAACTTAGCCAATCTGCATTATCCATTAATTCTGAAAATACTAAACTTGCACTAGCTGAACCATAAAATTCATTATTGGGCGTCTCTTTATTTGGTGCCGATAATGTTGAAAACCATTCGTTACGACCTGTTACCGTAAGATATAAATAGTCTTTATAAGAGAATTCCACCGAACCATATAAAGCTGAAAGTGCAAGTTCATTTAGTTCTCTTCTTCTACTGGCATTTTCAACATTTCCTAAGATTTCAAGAAATGGCACTACAAAACGCTCACCTCTAAGGAATAAAAAATCACTTCTTTGTGTATTCTTATTTGCGCCAAAAAAAGCCTCTACATTTAAATCATTATTAATTGCCTTATCTATCCCTAAAATAATATCGGCGTCAACCTGAGTTAGATTATTCTCTTGTTCGTTTATTGCGCCAGGTGGGTTAAATGCAGTACCAAAACCTTCTACTACAGTTCCTCTAATAGTTTGATGATCAATACCGGCTCTACCAGTAAGACTTAACCAATCTAAAATATCATATTTTAAAGTTGCCGAACTTAAAATGCGATTTCTACGATCAAATGATCTAAATCTTGAGGCAGCCCAATAAGGATTTTGTACAAATGGATTAGATGAAATTTGGTCTTCAAATCCATCATCTCTAGCACCATTAGTAGCAGAACTTAAATCCAATACATTAACATTAGCAGGTAATACAGCAGGAGCAAAATTTGGATTACCCGGCGTATCTGATATTCTTGGCCTATTATTAACCTTCTCAACCACATACCTAGCGCTCAAGTTTAAAGAAAGTTTTTCATTATGAACAGCTCCCAGATTTAATGAAAATGATTTTCTATTTAATTTAGAATTTGGTACTACATCTTCGTTATCTAGATTGGAAATACCAAAACGATAATTAAAATCTTCTTTGCTCTTGGATAAAGCAACCGTATTTATAAAAGTTGTCCCTGTTCTATAAAATCTACTTAGATTGTCACCAGCATCGGTATATGGTCTGGAAACACCATCATATTGAACAGAATTTGCGGTACTTCCTAATCTTGGACCCCAAGAATTAAAAGCATTGTCCAAAGCTTCTTGAGCAGATGTTGGAGCAACTCCCTGACTACCTTGTCCATATTCTCTTTGAAAATCTCGGACACCTTCTTGTATATTGTCAAAAGTTACTTGGCTACTATACTCAACTCCAAATCCTTCTCTCTCTTGACCATTTTTAGTAGTAATTATAATAACCCCTGCAGATGCTCTTGAACCATATAATGCAGCGGCGGCACCACCTTTTAATACACTAACCGATTCAATATCATCAGGATTAATACTGGAAACCCCATCGCCAAAATCAGAACCACCCCATTCACTGGCCGCTCCTAACTGTGTATTATCAATGGTAACCCCATCAACAACATACAATGGTTGATTATCATTATCGTTATTCAATGAGGACGCCCCACGAATTACCACCCTACTGGTACCAGCAGCACCGGTAGCCGGAGGTGTAATATTCACACCTGCAACTTTTCCTTGCAATGCATTTAGGGCATTAGTTGTTTTTACTTCAGAGAGTGATTCACCCTCTAATTGGGTCACAGCATAACCCAGAGAACGTCTGTCTCTTTCAATGCCTAGTGCAGTTACAACGACTTCGTCTAAACTTTCCGCATCATCAGCTAAATAGACATTTAGTGTTGTTGTTCCTGCAGCCGACATTTCAATTGTAGCATAACCCAATGAAGAAAATACAAGTATTGCGTCTTCTGCCACACTTATATTGTAATTTCCATCGAAATCTGTAGAAGTTCCGTTTGAAGTTCCTTTTTCCACAACATTTACGCCGGGCAAAGGGTTTCCACTTTCATCCGTAACTGTACCTGTCACGGTTTTTTTCTGTGCCATTGCTCCTTGAAATACAAGTATTAAAAAAAGAAGCATGCAATACTTTAGTTTTTGTTTCATACTAGTTTAGGTTTACTTTTTATTGAGTTCAGTTTTTGGTTAATGAAATGTTAAGTTTATATATACTACGCTAGAATTGTAAAAATTTCGACCAATGACAATTGAGGAAAGCTAGACGAAGAAATTTAATCAACTACTATTTTTGGTAATGTTTGGCAAAGGGGGTTCAAACTCCTTTTAGTTATATACTTAAGAATTCGTTTTATTAATTACTCGCAGTTAAGTTTTTTACCACTAACAGGTGTTCACTAGATAGTGCCGGACCATCAAAAATTGAAACCCCCTTAGCCCCATTGGCTTTTGCGATTAGAATCGCTTTTTTGAGTTCTTCTGGGGTAAAATCAGGAATATAAAGTCCTGTGTGGAGCTCGGTCTTCTTGCCAACTAAATCGTTTACACCTTGCCGTGTTGCATAACCTATCCAGTCTAGCTCTTCATTATAAAAACCATGGTAAACCATTGGCAATACCACATCTATATTCCATTTATCCCAGCGTTGTCGTACCATATGGCCCGCCATTTCAGGATAAGGAAAAACCGCCGCTGTCAAATATTTATCGTTTTGATGGGCAATTCCATAAGCCTCATCAACGATTCGCTTTACCTGATTTAATCTAAAATTTTTCCATTCTATATCAATCTCTGGATGCTCCATATCCCTTGGGTTCTTGTGATGTAATTTTTCAAATTCTGAAATACATACTTCACAATAACAGAAATCGAATTCGGGCAACTCAGTATTCTGTTCTAGATTGTATTTTGGTAACAAGCCTATCGGTAAAAAAATATCTGAATATCTGATATAGTCTAAATGAACGCTCGCCACACCTTCTACCTTCGCAAGGCCTTCCACCAAGGAAAGAATATGCTTTCTAGATTCAACTCTGGTCGGACACATCCATTTGTAGTAACCTACATAGGGTGGGTTGTCATAACATGATTTTCCATCTCTACTAACTGCATACCATTCTGGATGTTCTTGGGCAACTTTATCTCCTGGGCGGTTTACCGTAAACATCCAAGCGTGCACTTCCAATCCTTCGTTTTTGGCCAACGGTGCCACTCTTCTTAAAAGTTCAGCATCTGTACCTGTATTAATTAGAACTGCGTCAAAACCTGAATTGCGATATTTCTTGAATTCTTTGATGTAAAAGGCATCGGTTTTCGCCTCGTTCGCTGTGAACCACGTCCAAAATTTAAACTCATCTTTTCTATTATTAAAGGTGGTTTTTTCAGCATCCTTGGCTTTCTTTTTTTTAGCCATCATTTGGTTATCTAAAAAACCAACTGCTAAGAGAGACAACAAAACAGCTATCAGAATCTTAGCGCCATTGCCTTTATTATTTGATGCTGTTGAACTTTCCATCTTTACTTATAATTAGTTTTTTATTGGTATAAGGGCTCAAAACCCAAAGGTTCCATCCTAACAAATGCTTTTCTAAATTCAGCGATATCGAGGTATCATCATTCACAAATTTGTCAGGAATTTCATAATTCAAGTCTTCATGTAATTTTCTGTACTGCTCGTATAACTTCCATTTCAACTTCTCATCTCTTGGCAACTCGAATTGAAAACCGCTAGAACTCAATTCATCTGAAAAATAGACATAGCCCCATCTTTCGGGTTCGTGCATATTGATTACCTCTTGTGGTGACCATACCCAATTATACTCGGGCATATACTTACCTGCGGCATCCTTTTTTCTCGAATAGTTCTTGTCAGAAATATCAAAATCCCAGTTAACCCTAGAAAAATTAATACGCCAAAAGTGATTAGCTGGAGCCTTATTACTATTTGAGGCTTCTGTAATAGCAACCCAGGGAATCGCAATTTCTATACTCCATCCCTTATCTTCATCACTTGGGTCGTTTAATGTTCCCTCTATTTTAATAGCAGATTTAAGCCCCTGAATATCCCAACTATCTAACACTTTCCCCCCATTTCTATAAGGCTTTGTTAAAAACAAATCCCAGGCTGTATTTAAAGCATTGATCTCTAATTCATAATAATTATGGGTATCGCCATCAGGATCTATGAATACCTCGAAATCATTATTGTAGAAAATAACCGTGTCTTTTTTCTTTAAATCGCCCCATACATGTTGCTCTTCCAGTTTTGCAAGCAAATAAAAGTATGTATCGTTCCACGCCATCTTCACTTTGGTATTGTACTTGGGTGCTTTAACCCCTTCAATATCAATGAAATTATCTGACCATGGTATGAACTGCCAAGCCACCTCATTTTCATTGCCATCAATTAATAATTCTTGGTCTATCTTAAAGGCGGTATAGATTTTTGGTATTGGTTGAGAAATTGAACAATGCATTCCTCCATACATTAAAAAAAGAGGTAGTAACATGCTCTTGACGAACTTGAAATCTACCCTAAAAAGATTCTCTTTTTTAGATTTATGGTAGTCTATACTATGGTCAGAGAATGATATCACAACTTTTTTATCTTAATAATATTCATAAATTTAGAGCGAACCAACTAGAATTTTAGACCAATAACCCTCGAGATTTGACAAACAACTCATGAAGAATAAAGTAAGTGCTTTTCAAGATTTAGGAATGAATGGTGATTACAATGATTTCTTGTTAAAACCAAAAGAAAAGCAGTATAATATCACCTACAAACACCATATCATCTTTTGGAGTATTTATTTCTTGTTCAATACATTACGATGGGGAAGTTATTTTCAAGACTATGATTATTCATTAAAATCAAATTTGATAGGTTTTCCTATTCATATGGCATTGACCTATTTTAATATTTACTTTTTAATGCCAAGGTTTGTCTATAAAAAGAAGTACTTTTTATATACTTTACTTATTGTAGCCTCACTTTTATTGATGCTATTCGCCAAGTACTACCTAACCTATTATTTTGTTACAACCAATGTCTGGCCCGAAGGTCCGGAGCCCATCGAGGTTATCACTTTCAACTATTCCATTCAAATGATGTTAGGTGAACTCTATGTGGTATCATTTGTGACGGCCATTAAAATCACAGTTGATTGGCTGGCCGAACATAGTAAATTACATGAATTGGAAAAGCGACAACTAGCCACTGAATTACGATTTTTAAGATCGCAGGTGTCTCCACATTTTTTCTTCAACACTTTAAATAATATTTACGCTTTAACTTTAAAAAAATCGAATAGGGCCCCAGAGGTTGTGCTTAAGTTATCAGAATTGATGAGATACCTTCTATATGCAACAGACAAGCGAAAACAGAGTTTAAAAAATGAAATTGAGTGCCTACAAAATTATATCGATTTAGAACGAATACGTTTTGACGACTCTCTTGAAATCGATATCGGACTAACAGGTAATATGGAAGGTAAGACCATAGCCCCCATGCTACTTATTCCCTTTGTTGAAAATTGTTTTAAGCATGGGGCCAGTAAGAATATCGGAAAAATGTCCATTTCTTTAGATATTGACGTAAAAGATGATTTTCTTTATTTAAACCTCAAAAATACCATACCGAAGAAGGCAGAAAATAACAAAATACCTACCAGAAGCGGTGGCATCGGTCTTTCAAATGTAAAAAAGAGACTAGAATTAGGTTACAACCCCGAAGATTATGAATTAAAGATTAAGAAAAAGAATAAAAAATTTCACGTTTTTCTAAAACTAAAAGTCTAATCAACATGATATTAAAAGTAATTATTATAGATGATGAACCTTTAGCGATCAACGTTATTGAGTCTCATTCGGAAAAAATTGACCAACTAGAAGTTGTCAAAACGTTTTCCAATGCGGTGAATGCAAGTATCTTTTTGCAAAGCAATACGGTTGATTTAATCTTTTTAGATATAAATATGCCCGTTTTAGACGGCTTCGGATTCTTAGAAACCTTAAAAAAGAAACCAATGGTTGTGATTACCTCTGCCCATGCAGAATACGCCTTAAAGAGTTATGAGGTAGAAGCTATTGACTACCTCGTAAAACCAGTATCTTTTCCGCGGTTTTTAAAAACCGTGAAACGGGTAATAGACCTACTCTCTAAAAATGAATCGATTCATCAAAAATCAAATGAAAATCCTAGTATCTTCATCAAAATAGATAATAAAAAGCTTCAAAAAGTATATCTGAATGAGATATTAGTTGTTGAAAGTCTAAAAGATTACATACGAATAAAAACAACATCGGACAAATACATAATTCACAAGACCTTAACTGGTTTCACTGATGAACTACCTAAAGATAAATTCATAAGAATTCATCGTTCGTATACTGTGGCTATTGATAAAATACAATCTGTAGAAGGTAATAGTGTCGAGATTGATGATATTAGGTATACAATTGGTCGGAGCTATTGCGACGAGGTAAAGAAAAAGATATTAAGTGACTATCATTCTTAACTAAAAAAGCCTCTAATTTCTTAGAGGCTTTTTTTAGTGGGCGCTGAGGGATTCGAACCTATTTTACCAACCCTTATGTTTATTGAGTTTTCCTTGCTCCTATTTTGTTATTAACCGAATTACAGACCGTTTTACGTTACCCTGACTTCGTAGAGGATAAAGATAACTATATCCTATCAAATAATATTTTTTTGACTCTTTTGAGTTTCAATTAGATGTTTGATCATAAGTATTTTTGTTTTGCTTGGAGAATAAGGATCTTTGTGTAATCATTCTCTCATTCTATATTTGGTGAAAACAATATCCTAAATGGCTTAGGCACCATCCATTTTTTAAAAACTTTCCTAACTTGTTTTGCCGTCAACCCTTGTTGTATTTGGAGCCTCTCAAAATAGGCATTGGGATTGTCATAATAAAGTAAGCTTTCGCCCAAAAGTGCTGTTCTACTCCATTGAAAACCTAAATTTTCTCGCATTTCTTTGATATCCATAATCTCACTTTCTTTAGCTAGCCCCAAATCACGTACAGTCAAATTCTTTTTTACAAGTCTTTTTATTCTGCCCAAAATAAATTTCTCTATCTGAATGCTATCGTTAGCATTTGGGAATTGAATTCTTAAGTGAAATTGTCCGGCAGTTTTATACATATCAGCATAAGCACCGCTTTTTATTACGGTAAACGGAAAGTAATTTTTAGCTTTAAAACTATTGTTTAAGTGTGCTGAAATGAGTCTAAGGACCGCATCATCTTTCAATTGATAATTCGGTATGGCCCAAGAAAAAACCATCGTATTTAAGGAATCGTTTTGGTGTGAGGTCTTCATTGAGATACCATCGTTTGATGGTACGATATGTTTTGAAACTTCATTTACTAGTCTTTTTTTCGATTCAACCTTACTAAAGTATTGATGGACCAATTTTTTAACCCTAGACATATCAAAATTGCCAACGACGAAAAGAATGATATTTTCTGAAAAGATTATTTCTTCATAACGCCGTTTAAAATCGTTTACGGAAAATGCTCTATTATTTTCAAGTTTACCATAACCGTTCGCTGCATAAGGATGCCCTTTGCCGAAAGTACCTTCACTTATTGCCAAACTCCCTTCAGCACTCCAATGGGGGTTTTTAGCATTCCGCTTAATTTCTAATAGCACTTTTTTTCTTTCATATTCAATCCGATTTTCTGTTATAGCATTTGCTCCCGCAATTAATCTGCCGGAAGCTCTTTCTAAAGCGAGATTTATTCCTTCTGGTATTACTTTCAAATAAAATCTACTGAAGTCTTTTTTAACTTGGGCATTACTTCCCTTTAAATAAGAATCAAAAAATACTTTTTTACTTACTGAATCCATTTTATTGTAAGGCATTACATGTTCAAAAAAATGTTGTAATCCATATTCATTAGGATTGTCAATTGCAGTTCCATCACGAATCCAAAATTCTACCGAAACTTCATTAACATTCTTGTCTGGTTGTAAAATTACTTCCAATCCATTTTGAAGCGTGTAATGATTATATTTTAACTGTAAGGAATCTAGTTGACTGTTGGTGTTTGCAGGTTTAAAATGTAAAATACCTTCAGAATTAAAATCATCATCAACCCTCAGATTATTTTTTATTGATAGGTCTTGAGAGAGACTAAAACTAGAGATCATTAGCGCTAGTAATCTTATTGTATTTCTTTTCATATCATGGATTTTGATTTGAACAAGTGTATCCAATCAGAAAAAAGATTACTATGTCAAGTAACAAAAAATAACATGCTATCATCCTATATGTACCAAAGCTGATTGAATTACTATTTTCCTATAAAACCTTTTAGGTCTATCTAATCTTGCATTTTTAATATGGTATTCAAAGCACTATCCTCACCTAGCATATAATCTGAAAATTGCAAGGGCACTCTTTTGTCAGGGTCCAAATGTTCAACCGCTACGCCGTCAAATATGGTTATCCAAAAACACTTACTCCAATCACTACATCCATTTTGCCAATCGTGATAAGCTGTCCAAATTCTTAAACGTATCTTTGAATTTGGCAATACCATCTCACTTCCACCATCAGCCCAAAATTGTAAGTAATCACCTATAGGTTCTCCTACTACTATAATATTTTCTTTGGCAACATCTTTGGCAATTGCCGCCGTCATAATTCCGGCTGAAAAGGTACCATTACCAGTGATAATATAAAACGGATTACCATCTAATCGTTTATTAATCTTCTTAATAAATGAGCGTGCAATATTATAGTCGCCTCCAGGGTTAAAACGTAGATCCATAATTGTGGATTCAAGTGACTTGTTTTTAACTTCATTTAGCACCTCATTTAGATACTCATTAATATTAACAGTCTCGCTATGTACATTTTCATTGAGCTGAACGTACAAAACATTCTCTACCATCTTATGCCAAACATTTGAATTTGTATTTTGAAATGGCATTGGCTGTGAAATAGAGGAATTAAGATGATACCAATTCTTCTTTGATTTCATTAGATTTCTATTAAGCCAATGTGGGGGCCAGTATCCAACACTGTTTCGGTTTTCAGCAACAGCCTCCATGATCATATGCCGTTCTGTCCCCAAATAATCTTCGTAAACCAACGCAATGGCATTTTTCGCATAACCATGTCCTACAGCATCTAAAATTTCGGGTGACATAAAATACAGTGGACTGAAAAACCGCAAACGATTATGGTTACCTCCATACCAGGGTTCTAATAATTGCAACAAATCTAAAGGTGTTCTACCATTTATTTTTGTGATTTTTACACCAAGTAGTTCTTGATATGGCGATTGGGCCAATACTACATGTAAATCGCTGTCGAACCAATAAAATCGTATAGGGATGGTATTAACATGCTTACTCAATTCGCTAGGGGCGACGTTGGTGTGCGTGTTCTCGGCTTGAGCCATAATTTTAGCAACCGACATAACGAACTTATGGTTCTCTAATGGTAGCTGTAACTTGATCGAATCAATATGTTTAAAAAACAAAGTCCTTTTTTCTTGAGTATCAAAGCTTCTGTCTTTATCAACAAACAAAGCCAAATATTCTAAATCTTGATGCTGCTTTTCTTTTAGACTTGTGGGCTGGGGATATTCCCTCTGGGGAGCTTCAACAACAAAACGATTATAAAAAATAGCAAAGACCAGTATTAATAGCAAACCTCCTCCAAGTAAGGTAATCACTAATCTTTTTAGCCATTTTTTCATTGCAATAGGAAAAAAGTTTCTACTCGATGGTTGATATACTTGCAACAGATATTAAGCTCCCTCGCCGAACATGATAAGAATTGCTTCTGCAGGTTTATCTGACTCGTTCCACCATTTGTGGGTAACATTTGCCGGGATAAAGATGGTATTTCCTGCAGAGACCGTAATATGCTCACCATCCACTTCCCCTTGAATAGTTCCATTAATCATAACACACATCATTGGAAATGGATTCGCTTGTTCCCTGGGGTCATGGCGTACTTTATCCCCTGAGGCAACACTGTACCAAGCAGTTCGCAAACCTTTTTCATAATAAAAAACAGTTGCGTTCGATCCATGGACCTTACGGGTAGCACCTTCATGAAACGGAATTATTTCTGGAAAACCTTTAGTCCAAAAATGAAACGAAAAGGCGTTTAGATGATGGTCATCATCAGTAGAAGGCTCATATGCGTTGATTTCCCGAACACTCATGGGTGTATAATCGCTGCCAAAGGCTTTACCTTGCGCAGTAAGAGCGTTAATCTTACCATTATAAATAGCTTTTAATGTTTCTAACTCAATGCTATATGCATAAGTAGGTATTTTGGGAAGCCCTTCTTTCAAATTGACTTCCCAGTTTTTCGAAGGTAATCGCTGTCCCGTTACAGTGACCGTCCAAGCTCCATCTACTTCAGGAACTTCTATTCCTATTACTCGCTTTTTGCTTGCATGTCGATCATTTTTATAATCATTGACATAAGAGACAATAATTTTATGGACTTCTTCTTTAAGTTTTGTTTGAAAACTCTTTTTTGTCTTACAATCTGAGTTAGTATAACAAATTTCATTTGCCGAGATACTCATTGTAAAAAAACCATATAATATGATGATACTAAAAATCTTGATTGTTTTCATATTGATGAATTATTATGAATTTTTTGATTGTACAAATGAATCCAAAACGGCAATTAAAACTTAAGAAAATCTGCGTTTTGTGGGGAAAATGTAAATTTTAGGGGTGAATCTGAAGAATGGTATTGATGTGCTCAGCATATTTTTTTGAAACTGGTATTTCATCATGGTATCTTTGTAATGAAATAGTCATGCTGCGGCTATTTATTTCTTTTACTTTGAAGTATTGAATGTTAATTAGATATTTTCTATGGCATCGATATATTGGTGAGAATGGATTTACAATTTGAGATTCTATATTCTTTAAACTCGATCTTAGCACTTTTTTCTCCCTACTCCCCTTGATTTCTAAATGTACGTCCACATAGTTGTCATCACTCACTATGTACATCACTTCACTAATATCCATTCGAAAGGATTTAAAGCTTGAAGTTTTGATAAGGTAACTTTCTCGAGATGATAACAAATTGAATTTTTTACGATTGAGAAAGCTAACAGCACCTAGTATAAAAAATATAACTATAATACTGATTCCTAGAACCCGTCCAAGAACTAAAAAGTATTCTTTTGTTGTGAAATTTTGAAAATCGGCAAGAAAAGTTTTGTAAAAAAAGATTGTGGCAGACACAGATATAATTACTAATGGGTACCACAAAAGAGCCTTACCCAAATTCCAGTTTTTGAATGCTTTTGGAAATATAGCTGGAATTACAAACTCCATAAAAAAAATAACCAAGAAAAAAATCAATCCAAAACTAAATATGATGAGGTAGATATACCATTCACCCGTTTGGTTTTCAATATTGAAAGGTCTAAATATCAAGATGAACAGGCTAGAAGCCAATCCAATTAATAACAACAATAAAATACTTTTACGATTTCTTTTTGGCCTAGGAAATGGAGTGAGTAAAAAATTCATAGCTCTTGAAGAAACTCATAACCTACTATATTCCTTATTGTCTATGAAACTAGACACACAGTAAGTCCTTATATACCAAAACTAAGAAAAATACCTGTTTTTTATTACTTATACTTTTCTAAATATCAAGTATTCATTTAAACAAGCGATACTTATTTGGGTATTGATTACTCTTCATTTTTTTAAATGTATTTCTGTCATCCCTACTTTTCTAATCAAGTCCCCTAAGTAAATCTGATTCCTATTATGCTTTCCTTCTATGAAAACCTGCTCGAATTCAATTATTCCCAATTGTTCTTTAAAATAATTATAATCCCATTCAGGCGGTGAGAAAACAATAATATCTAGTGTTATATAGTCTTCAATTTTTCTTATAAGTTTTTTTAGTGGCGGGTTTTTAGAAACTAAATCTCCACGATTTTCTTGATAATGGGAATACCAAAAAGGAATATCATATATAACTATATCTGCTTCAATGCTTTTCAAAAGGTTGTCATTAAATACATCTCCACAAATAAGTTCTGTTTTTGCGATAAAACCTGATTCTTCAAGATTGGTTTTACACATTTCTAAAATATTCTTATCAAGGTCAACCCCTATTACTTTTTTAAAGCCTTGTGCTAAATATTCCAGTGTAACCCCAATACTGCAACATAACTCGGCTAATGTTAATTGTGGATTACCAATTCTAGACTTTAAATATTTTGCATTGCAAGGATAATTCGAAATATAAAGCGAAAAATTATCACCCTTTATGTTTTTTCTATAACCTCTCTGGCCTACTATTTTTTGTATAGTAGTTTCTTGATATGTCACTTTTTAGTTCTTTTTTTAGAAAGAAAAGCTTTGGATTTTTGAATAAACTCTTCTTTGTTTTCTCCTTCATGAGCTCCATGAGAAACGTTAGGTAAAATCCATAGGTCAGAATTTGGCAGATTTTCTTTTACACGAGCGACTTCTATCAAGTCCATACCTTCATCATCATCACCAACAATAATTAACACCTCAGGTTTTATACTTTGCAATTCTTTGTCACTTAACCTAACTATATAATTCTTAAACTGATTCATTATCTTCTTTATATGCTCATCTGAATCATGTGACTTTTCAAGCCATGGAAAATTATTTCGGTTTTCAAAAGTGTATGCTTCTAAATACTGCGGAAAGTCTAGAATTGACCAAGTTCCTACAGCGCCAATTGTAATCATGCATTCTACCACATTTGGATTGGTTAGGGCAAGTTGATAAAGCACGTCTCCACCAAAACTAAAACCTATGGCTTTAATTTTTTCTAATTCTAAATATTGGATTAAAGCATTTAGGTCTTCAGCTACTGATTTTATACTGAGATTTTCCTTAAATGGTTCTGATTTTCCATGTCCTGTTAAATCAACTAAGTAAACTTCATATTCTTTATCATAATCTTTTATATATGGCTTCCACGACTTAGAAGACTGTGAGTAGCCATGCAATAGAAATAGAGGTTCTCCTTCACCGTAAACTTCGTAATAAATGTTTTTTCCATTTACTGAAACAGTTTCTGATTTTTTGGGTGCTTGCGAATACGTCATGGTTTGAATTAAAAAAAGTACTAACGGTATGATAGTTTTGAGCATTGAGTTTACAATTTTTCACCAATAATGTACATATAATCCCCATGGTTATTTTCATAATTCTCAATTATGCCTTCAATTTTACCACTATCTATATCAGCCCTTAACTTGGTTAAACCTTGTTCAACTTCATCTTGATTTGTTAATGATGCAAACGATGAAATTCCACTTCTAATTTGGGTATCAAAATATAGTTCGGGATTGTGCTTTCCACAATAGAGAAATTTATCCTCTAAATCAGGTTGAATAAAATATTTATCTGTGCTAGTAATCTTAAATCCACCAAAGTTCATTGCCGTTTTTATGACCTCAAATGAAGGCATTTGTATCATAGCATCAGATAATACTTTTGGAAAGTAATGATTTAACCAATATCCTTCCATCTGCTCTGGTGTTGCCGTGAAAATGACGATTTTACCGTTAGGTTTTAAAACTCTATTCAACTCCAAAAAACCATCCTGCAAGTTCGTCCAATGATGTATTGTAAGTGAGCCAATAATACCGTCAACTGAATTTGATTGAAGTCGTGTATTTTCAGCGGAACCAAGTCTCCAATCTACCAAGTTGTTTTCAAATCTTGCTTTTTCCAACATCTTTTCGGATGGGTCAATACCAATAAAATTGAATCCCCTTTTTTGAAATTCTTTAGTATAATTGCCTGTTCCGCATCCAATATCCAGATAAATACCGTCTTGATTAGGACTTAGATGTTGTAACATTCTTTGGGTTAAAAACGTATCGGGTTTCCGAGTACGATTATAACCGACACCTATTTTATCATATTTTATTTCCATCGTGTTCTTTTTAATTCTGATTCTATATTGACCCATTTAACTTTCCAGTCCTTTTCCTCATCGTTTCCAGTTGTAAAGAACAGGAACTTATTATCAGGTGTTATATAAGGATTACCTTGTCCTTTATCATTAATAATATTATTCAGTTTTTTAGTATTTGTCCAACCACCGTTTCCATCAGGGTAACTAATCATTAAATCAAGTTGATTCCCGATAGTAGCAAATGCGAGGTAATCTTCATTTGGTGAAACAAAAGGGGTACAAGTATTGACATTCAGGGTTGGTGAAAATTTGATTCTTTCTGCATTTTGAAATTTGTCTTTCACCCGTTTTGAACGATAGACATCCATTTCGCTGTAATCTAAATTACTTGAATGGAAATACAGAATTCCAGAATTTGTGATTGTAGGATGAGAAACCAATTTGTCTCTTAAATTAGGAATATCAACAAAACTTGGTTCGCTCCATTTTCCGTCTAATACATCAGATTTCCAAATATGCCAAGTTGTAGCAACACCTTCAAAATTGGTTGGTCTTGTTGAACTGAAATAAAGCGTTTTGCCATCAGGAGAAAAACTCATCCCGTGTTCATTGTACTGTGTATTGAAAAATGCACTTTCAGGTTCAGACCAATTTTTGTCTTTTTTCTTAATCACATAGATGTTAAAGCTTTTAAAATCCTTGTCAGAAATGGTATAATAATATTCTTCTAAATCTGGGCTAAGTATTCCTTTATGTATCAACTTACCTTCAGGAATCAGGTCGGCTTTAAAATCAATTGGGATATTCTTTGGAACAGAATTACTCAGAAACATTAATTCCTTAGTTTCATTTTTGCAACCAGAAAAAATAATTATAACTAAAAAGATAATTTTAAACTTGTCCATTTATTCAATTCTTAACGTCTCTTGTATTTACTTTTTAATATTTGTATAATATTTTATCCTCATAACCTTCAACGTTCAATAAAACAGTATTACCATCGACTTTTAAGTTTGAGATATCAAATGTCAATTGTTTAGTGAATAGCGCCTCACATAATTCCTCGTTCTTTAATGTTAGCCTTAGCATTCTTTGAGGTGGAAATGATTCTAAAATTGCTCCAGAATCAATGAGGTTTAATTCCCAAGTATTACCACTACAACCGCTTGAGCTAAAATCAATTCTCAAACAATTACCACTTATTTCTAAATCATTAATTGTTAGTAGGGCTGATGGGGAATTTCTGTATAATTCATCATTTATGACTGTTTGAAATTCACAATTATTTGAATCTCCGTTGTCGTTTGAACAACTTAACACTAGTAGTACAACTATTGCTAAGGCAAATTTTCTTTTCATTTAAATTCTTTTTAAAAACGGTTAATTTGAGCTATTTTGAATCGTCTAAATTATTATTAATAAACTCAATTAAGTCTTGCTCATAGAGTGTAAGCACTACTTCATCTGCTCCCTGATAAGCTGTAAATGACATTTTATCCCCTCTTTTGACAGTTACCTTTTCTAATGGACCTTCAAACATCAAGTGGCCTGCATTTTTGTAAAAAATATACTTGACTGGGTTTTCCTTTTTCTGTTGAGCTTTTAGCCAATCATCTATGGATATAGGAGAAGATGGGTAGGTTCTTTTCCAAACAAAATCTGTCTCGGATTTTCCAGCCCAATTGTCCAATTCACCAAATAGCACGATTGTGGGAATAGTAATGTCTTCAAGAGAATATCCCGTGGCGGCAGGAGCTTCAGAAATTATTCCCCGTATATTTTTCAGGGGTAATTCGCTTCCGGCATATAAAACCGTGCGACCACCATTTGATGCACCGTACAAGAAGATATTATTAGCATCCCATTTTTTATTTTCTTTTAATGCATATTCAAGGGCTCCTTCATATACTCCCCAAATAAGATTCTGTTTTCCATTATTTGATACTCTTCTGGTTACAAAATTCCAATCCAATCCATTCATTTCATAAGAGTCAAAGGAAATAGTTGCAAAACCGTTTCGTTGTAACATATCAATTCGGGCTTGGTCATCTTCTCTAAAACCTGCTCCACCATGAGCATAGACGACAACTGGAGGGTTTTTTACTTTTTTTGGCACCCATATTTCAACAGATTTATGTTTTGGTTCGAACTTTGCAACTGGACCATCCGTTGTATGCCAACCTCTTGAACCCACTTCTTTTAAGGCTGTAGGTTTTCTTGTGGATTTACAACCAAGGGTTATCGTTATTATAGAAATAAATACAGCTATTTTTTTCATTTTAATGAATTAAGAGTTATGCCTAAATGACTTATTCTCTTTCTTTTTGTTGCAAAATTTGTTTTACAACTTCTCCAAATACTTCAAATTAAACTCTGTGTTATTTTATTATTCGAAATAGAATTCGAAATGTCACACTATTTTTAAATAAAGTTAATTTAGGCGTGATATTCTTGTATAATCTGACTGAATATTCTTTTATGTAGAAATTTTATATTTAGGAATCAGACATAGTCTAAAGTCAAAGTTATCCTAAAGATTGGGTGATGAATACTTTAACTTTATACCTACTGAAATGAATTGTTTTTTACAGGAATCTTTATGTAACTATCACTATGCCATTTTATAATTAGAGGGTCTTTTGCATCGTCAATAGTTTCTGAACCCACATCTTTACCAGTACCATAATTAATTTCTGTAAAAGGCTCTTTAATAACATTTATGACCACGACTAACCTACTCCCTTTACTAATTTTCTTGCTGGTCATTCTTGCTTTGTTAAATGGAATACTCGTTTTTACATTTGGAACTAATAATTCTCTCTTCTCCGGATTTCTAACAAAACTAGACCTCCCGACATAGGGTAATGTTAGTGCGAAAAATTTCCCCTCAGGTGTTTGTTCAAATAATAAAACTGTGGCATCAAAATCCTTTTTATTGATAGACACTTTTAATTCGCCGTGAAATGAGCCATTCAATTCAAAGTCTTCTGTAAATGCTTCAGAGATAAAGGAAAATCCCTGGCCAATAGTAAGAGTTTCTCCGATTATATTCGTCCATCCACTTGAGTTCCATGTCAGGTTGCTTCTGTCAGAAAAATCTATTTTTTGTTCTAAATACTCATCAGCAACAAAAGATTTATTATCTAGGGTATAGTGTTTGTTGATACCATTATTACCTGAATCATACGTAGATTCAAATGCAATATTTGACCGCTTATTACTTAAGTAATATTTTAATGTATCATTTGATATGGTTTCTAAAGAAGAAGCATGCCCCCAGGTATTAGTCCCCATTATTTGATAATTAATTTTATCTTTTAAGAGTACAGGTTTAGCTTCTCCCTTTAATATATAATCAAACCATTCAAAAATTAAATTTGTGATATCTATTTGAGCTACAGGGTCAATTTCATAACCCATTATTTTTGTGCTTGGTTGTTGTTGAGCGCCAAAATGTGTGTAAGGCCCTATAACTAAATAATGCTCGGCACTTTTGTTGTATTTAGTATGCTCATTTAAATAATGTAATGCACCTGTTTGTCCGCCATCATAATAACCTGTCGTTGTTAAAATAGGGATATTTATATGTGAGAACTCGTTCTTATATGGCATCATATTTTGCCAATAAGAATCATATGTTGGATGTAACAAGCGTTCTCTAAATTGTGGATTTGGCAATCCATCTAAACTATCCATAGCGTTGTAAGCAGCACCTTTTTCATACCATTTCATATTCAAATCTCTCCACCTTTTGCCATTGAAATACAAGGTTGTATCTAAATATTTATTGTTCGAAACGTAATGATGCCATGGATAGTGAAAATTCTGATGAACACCATTTTCCATAGGTTCAGCAATACCAGGTGCTACTGAAACAGATGGAACGATTGTTTTTAATGCGCTATGAACTTTGTGTTTTAAAGAAGCCCATTGAACAAATCCGACATAACTACCTCCATACATACCTACTTTTTGATTACTCCAATCTTGTTTGCTAATCCAATCAATAACGTCATAAGTATCTGTTGGTTCATGAAGGTATGGTGTTACTTTATTTGGACTTAGTCCTTTTCCTCTAGTATATGAAACTATACCCGCGTAGCCTCTGTGTACAGCCATCTTAGCTTTGGCTAAATCAGTTTGTCTTGCATATATAGTATGGAACAATACGGCAGGACTTGGTTTAGTGATATTGGCATTTCTTACCACAATAGCATGTATTTTGGAACCATCTCTAGTGTTTATTAAAATACTGTCTTGTATTGAATATGTGGTATTGTTTTCTGTAAGAATCCTAGGTGTTTGAATAGGCTCTTTAGGTGCACAAGCACTTAAAACACCTGCTATTATTAGTGCAACAAAAATTATTTTTAAGCTAATTTCTTTCATTCAAGTACTATTAATTTTAAATGATAATTTCTATTAAGTTTACCGTTCTACAATCCCGATGATTATCTAGTAAGTCATCATTAAGAGTCAATGCTTCAACAGTTTTTATTTTGTCCAACCAACCCTTCTTTTCCATTTCTTGAGTTCTTTTTTTCTTTTCTCTAAATCAGTCGGTAGTGATTGATTTTCATTTTTAACTCGTCTTCTCATAATTTCTGTCTGTTCTTCAAGTGTGTTAAGTCCGATTGATTTTCTTCTTCGATTTACTTTGGTTAAATCATCAAAAGGTTTTGGGCTTAACTGTCCATTCTCATCCCAGTCAAATTGAGTACCAAAAAGTTGTGGTTTTTCTTCGAAAGAGGCTATTCGGTCAGTTAAGTAAACTAAATTCATAGGGTTGGCTTTCTTTTCATTAACTACAATCTCTAATAGCTTTTTACACTTTCTCATAAAATTGGGCTGTCCGATTGAGTGTTGTATAACCAACCAAGCTGATTCGCTAGCTTCTTTGCCTACTTTGTCAATTGTTGGATAACCTATAGTGTCTATTATTTCATTCAAAATCTCGGCATTTCTATTGTGCAACTTCTCCATTTCTTCGTTGTAGTCCTCACCAAGCTGTCCATCTTTAATAAGTGCATCACGAAGTTCTAAATCCTTATTTTTTAGTTCAATTATTTTCTTTGAAATGCCTCGGTAATCCATTCTGATATTCTTAATGTTTCTCATTTCTTTATTATTCGAAAAAGAAGGTGAAAAAATCACAGTTTTTGAAAAAAATCTCACAAAGTGTGATGTTTTGTTTTTATGAGCTAATAATAGGATGAACAAAAATCAAATTCAAAAATGAAAACTATAAGCACATTAAAATTCGCATTTACCTTATTAGCAGTATTATTTTTAAGCTGTAAAGGTCAAACATCTACTGAAAAGAGTTCAGGGCAGGATTATTCAAATGTTGAACTTCAAGAAGCTATTATCTCCGGGAATGTGGAGGCCGTTAAGTACCACATTAAAGTTGGCTCAGACTTTAATGAAAAAGACTCGTTTACCGGTTCAACCCCATTGATGACCGCGGCAACCTTTGGAAAAACTGAAATTGCAAAGCTATTAATAGAAGCCAAAGTAGACCTTAATATCCAAAACAACGAGGGCTCAACGGCCTTGCACAATGCTGCTTTTTTCTGCCGACAAGAAATTGTAAAGAATCTACTTGAACATGGTGCAGATAAGACCATAAAAAATAATTATGCTTCCACCCCTTTAGCATCTGTTGAAGCTCCTTATGCAGAAGTTGAAGGAATTTATAGCTATATAAAAGAGCAGCTAAGCCCATTAGGCCTAGAATTAGATATTGTTAGAATTAAGGAGACGCGTCCGGTAATAGTAAACATTCTCAAATAATCATAATAAAAAATTAGCTCCATGTCGCAAAGAAGATATGATATTGATTGGTTGAGAACGGCAGCTATTTTTATTCTTATTGTTTATCATCTTTCAATTGGGTTTCAACCATGGGGCCTTATGATGGGATTTATAAGAAATTCGGAATCATTTGAAAGTCTTTGGTTACTCATGGCAATGATTAATGTTTGGAGAATCCCACTATTGTTTTTCGTCTCTGGTATGGGAGTTTATTTTTCTCTTAGAAATCGAAATTGGCTACAATTGCTTAAAGAAAGGTTTACAAGAATTTTAATACCTTATGTTTTCGGAATACTATTTATTGTTCCCATTCATGTTTTGATTCTAAAAATTACTATAAACAACAAATTACTTATGCACCAAGCTCAGGGCATTTGTGGTTTTTAGGAAACATTCTCATCTATACATTTGTATTTTTACTATTGTTCTTGTTCCTGAAAAAAATTGAGGATCAACCTTTAGGTCTGAGGATTAAACGTTTCATTGGAAGTGTTTGGGGAATATTGACTTTGGCAATTCTCTATATTCTTGAATCCTTTATAGTAAACCCTGGCAATTTTGAATTATATGCTGAAACCTGGCACGGATTCTTTCTAGGGCTCATATCCTTTTTATTCGGTTTTCTGTTTATTTACAGCGGTAAGGTATTTTGGAAAATGATTTGTGCTAAGAGATGGTTGTTTTTAATCCTTGGATTTGCATTCTATGGAGTAAGGCTTTTTTATTTTGAACTGCAGACGCCTAATTTTCTAAAAGGGATAGAATCTATTGCGTGGATATTGGCATTGTTCGGTTTTGGATTTAAACACTTAAATAAGCCCAGCATTCTACTGGCCTACCTAAGTCAAAGCGCTTACCCGGTTTACATCATTCATATGGCTGTGTTATACCTAGTCTCTAAGTTTATATTTCCTTTAGACATATCTGCCATTGCAAAATTTGTAGCGTCTCTATTAATTACGGTACTATCAAGCTTGTTTATCTATGAGTTCGTGATTAGAAGAATTACTCTTTTTAGAATAGTATTCGGGCTAAAAAAGAAGAATAAAGACGAAAAGAATTTACCACCATATTCTAAAAACCAATCTATTTATGAGTATGGAGGATGACAAAAAGAAAAGATTTATACAATCGATAGAAAGCAATAAGGGAATAATTTACAAAGTTGCCAATTCGTATTGTTATAACAGAGACCATGTCGATGACCTAATACAAGAAATCTTGATCCAAGTGTGGTTGTCTTTTGATAGGTATGACAAGTCATATAAATTTTCAACTTGGCTTTATAGAGTGGCTTTAAACACAGCTATCTCGTATTATCGAAGAGAAAAGAGGCATGAAACTTTAAGGGTATCTGAAAATGTTCAAATTATTGAAGTCAATGAAGAAGAAACTGAAGGTCTTCAAGAAAAAGTAAAGTTATTACATCGATTAATCGGAAAATTCAAGGAGATAGACAGAGCACTTGTCTTACTCTATCTAGACGGTTACTCACAAAAAGAAACTGCTGATATTATCGGAATATCCGAAACGAATGTTGCAACAAAACTACA
Source organism: Croceitalea marina (assembly GCF_042684265.1). Classification (NCBI taxonomy): domain Bacteria; kingdom Pseudomonadati; phylum Bacteroidota; class Flavobacteriia; order Flavobacteriales; family Flavobacteriaceae; genus Croceitalea; species Croceitalea marina. The sequence continues at coordinate 201,852 of NZ_JBHULB010000083.1, forward strand.
CAGGATTCGCAAAAAATTAAAAAAACAAATAAAAGAAAATGGAGGAGTTTGAATTAAAGGCGCTTTGGTCTGAATATGATAAAAAAATAGACGATGTGATTTCTTATAACGAGAAAATCATGGAAGAGATTATGAAACAAAACGCAAAAAATAGTTTAGCAGCAGCTAAACCTGTCAAAAAGGTGGGAATACTAATTGGAATACCATGGATTTTATTTCTAGCCATACTTATGTTTTTTGGGTTTAAGTCTGGAAATTTATTTTTCTCAATTTCCTTTCTTGCAATACTAATCTGTACGGTCATAGCATTGGCAACTTATATTTACCATCTTGTATTGATTAACCAAATTAATGTAAGCAATTCCGTTCTTGAGGCTCAAAGAAAAATAGCGGAAATAAAGATATCCACACTTGTATCTACTAGAATAGTTTTTCTACAACTTCCTTTTTGGACGACATGGTATCTTCAGGCAAGTATGCTTGAAAGCGGAAATACATTGTACTGGGCGGTAAATATCCTAATCACCTCAATATTTGCCCTTATTTCTATTTGGTTGTTTCGTATGATACGAGCAGACAAATTGGGTAACAAGAAGATTAAGTGGTTGTTTTCAGATACTGAGTGGAAGGCAGTAGTTTCTGCCTCAGATATCTTGAACCAAATTGAATACTCAAAAGAGTAATATATTTTGAAAGTTCTGTACATAGCCACTTTGTACAAGATTTATAATGCAGAACAATCTATATTATCGCTCTATAATTTACAACCCAAACAAGCAGTAGTATTAAGCAAATATTAACCATTCTATTTTCCTAAACATTATATGGAAAGTGAAACAAAAAACATCATAAATCAAAGAGGCTATAGAGAGAATATCAAAGGAAATATGAAACGAATTTTATTAATATTCTTGCTGATATTAAGTATTTCATGTAATAAGAAGACCAAAAATTCAAATGACAAAATGCCCAAGAATATGGAAAATGAAGAAAAGTACATAAGATTAGCTATAGAAGTTGCTAAAGAATCAAGTCAAAACGGAAATTTTCCTTATGGATGTGTATTAGTGGACAAATCAGGTAAAGTTATCATGAAAGGAGAGAATACCATTAACACAGATAATGATTGTCTGGCACATGCCGAAGTTAACTTAATAAGGGAAGCATGTAAAGTATATGAATTTTCACATCTGAATGAATGTACGATTTACACAAGCGATGAGCCTTGTCCTATGTGTACCTCTGCTATTTATTGGAGTGGTATTGGAAAACTTGTCTATGGCTTGAGCAAGGCAGAGTATTACAGAATTGTAGGAGGAGATAATAAAAATTGGGTTTTTGAAATGCCCACAAGAGAACTTTTGGAAAAAGGAGGTAGAAAAGTTGAAGTGGTTGGCCCCTTATTAGAGAAAGAAGTTGCCTTGTTGCATAAGGAATAATTAATAAGATTAAAAATGTTATCAAATACAAGCCTCTGGATATAGCCAAATTGTACAAGTGATTATAGCAAATTGCAATTAACTTTAACAAAAAAATTGGAACATATTGAACATTGGAAATTTAGGCCATACATCAGCACTCTATGTTTGGAATGGACTGTGCGTTTTTTGGGGAACTTCTTTCAAAACTGACCCGCATGCCCACAATACCCTTCAACTTGTATTCGATATCGAGAAAGAATTCTTATTAAAGGACACAACATCTGAGTGGGTATCTTTTTCCGCGGCAATCATAGATGCTGAACACATTCACCAATTTGACAGCAACGATAGTATTCAGTTATTTCTTTATCTAGATATCGAAAGTAAGTATGCGAAACTCTTGAGTGAAAAATATTTACAAAAAGGCGCTATTAAGAATTTGAAAAAACTTGAAGTCCTGAAATCAAACAGCAATTTTCTCAAACAGCTTTTGGTTCAAAACAATTGTAATGAAATGTTCAAGGGCTGCCAATCTATTTTACAAGAATTACTTGATTTACCCGAAAATGAACCGATTGATGCAAGAGTACAGCAAGCTATTGACTTTATAACAAAATCACCAATAAAGAATTTCAAAGTAAAACAGATTGCTCTAGAAGTAGGGCTCTCAGAAAGTAGATTAAGACATCTATTTAAAGAACACATTGGGCAATCAATTAAGAATTTTATAAAGTGGATGCGAGTAATTGATTCATTAAATGATGTCTTAAAGGGCGGAAAGCTAATCAATACTGCATACGATTATGGTTTTTCGGACGCATCGCATATGACAAGGTCTTTCGTAGAAGTAATTGGTGTTCCTCCAAGCAAGATTAAGACCTATGAAGAAGAAACTAGAATTATTACTTGCAAAGACATAAGTCATTTTTCATTGAGTACTAGAATAATAAATAATACGGAAGTTAGTGAGACAACAAAGAAAATTAAACTATAGTTTTTTTGAAAAACTGTGATTTTTTCAACACCTTTTCGAATAATAAAACAGAAACATTAAAGTAAAAACAGAAACCAACTAAATGAGATACAGAATTACACTAAAAATAATTGCTTTAAGACTATTGGCTCTTTTTAGCTTAGTCACATTGTTCTCTTGCAATAAAAGAAAAGAGAAATTAGATTTTATTGGAATCGAGAAAGAGATTTTAGTTGAATTTGAAAAGTTTGAAAATAGTCTGTCTAATAGGGACTTGGAAACAATCTCCAAATACTATTCAGATAATCCAGACTTTTTTTGGGTAGAAAACGGTTCTATAGCTTATCCTTCGGGAGCAGCTGCTCGTAACTCAATTAAAAGCTTTTATCCCTCTCTAAAAAGTATGAAATTCAAATCACTGGATAAGAAAGTGGTTCCAATTAACAATTCTAATGCCCTGTTCTATGTGGAATATGAACAGGTTTTGGTCTTTCCTTCTGACCAAAAAATAGAAATCAATGGAGCAATGACAATTTTTATGAAAAAAGAAGATGGCGCGTGGAAATTTATTGTTGGTCATTCATCGGGTAAGCCCGAAAATCAAAATCAATAGGAGTAGAATAAAAAATTTACGAATAGTTATGGAGCGAATAGTAATAGTTGCATATAAGCCTTTTCTTGATAAGGAGGATGACTTAAAAAACTTGATGAACTCCCATTGGGATATTCTCCACGCGGAAGGTTTAGTTACCGATAGAAAATCGATTATTTGTGAAGCAGAAGAAGGAATAATTGTAGAAATCTTCGGGTGGAAGTCAAAAGAAGCTATAGAATTGGCTCATTCCAACAAGTCAGTGCAAAACATGTGGGAAGAATACTCAAAAGTTTGCGAATACATTCCAATAAGTAATGTAAAGGAAAGTAAGAATCTATTCTCTGAATTCACTTCAATATAAAAACCAATGAAAAAAATCAAAATAATAGTCTCAATATTAGTTTTAAGTTCTAATGCACTAATTGCCCAAACCTATGTTTCTCCCAAACAAAGAACAACAACAAATGGATTTGCAGATAGGGTTGAAACAGAGCTCGTCAAAAAAATTATTATAGATGAGAATAGCTTCCACGCGGGATTACCTGATGGAGACATTTTAAGTGGTTCTATTGAACTATTTAGAACCATAGAAAGAGATAATGAAAAACGAACAGTATATAAGATAGTTTCTGGCGGAATACTAAGTATTAATGATGATTTAGAAGATGATAATTGGGATAGCATTGTAATAAATCTATTGGCAACTTCTAAGAAAAAAGTCTACACTTTTTGGTTGACAAAGGGAAACAAAGGAGATGATTAGAAATAAGAATAGTTCATTTTCAAGATTGAATAGAATAAAAAGGAATGAAAGGAATAGTAAAATCAGTAAGCAAAAGTGAGGGACATACTTTTAGCAAATTTAACTGTAACCAAATTGTATTACTTAAAGGTTTAGGAGTTAAAGGTGATGCTCATTTAGGTAAAAATGTGAAACACCGCTCAAGGGTAGCCAAAGACCCGAGCCAACCTAATTTAAGGCAAGTGCACCTAATTCATTCTGAACTATTTGCTGAGCTAAGCGAAAAAGGATTCCATATCAAAGATGGTGAAATTGGAGAAAATATTACTACAAAAGGAATAGACTTATTGAGTTTACCCAAAGGAACAATCTTAAGTTTAGGTCAAACCGCAAAAATTGAGGTGACTGGTTTAAGAAACCCGTGCAAACAACTTGATGAACTACAAAAAGGATTAATGAAGGCTGTTTTAGACAAAGATGAGAAAGGAAATTTAATTCGAAAATCTGGCATAATGGGAATTGTATTAGAAGGAGGTGAAGTGAAAAATGGTGATAACATAAAAGTAGAATTACCACCAAGGCCACATTTGAAATTGGAGCGAGTATAAAAAAGATATTAATATTTCTCACACTATTGCTTGGAGTTTTTGGCTGTAGCCAAGAAGATGACTATGAAAATGAAGATGATTGCTTCTTAATTTCTGGCATTCCCATAATGGGTATTGATTCTCCAGCAAATGGACGAATAAATGAAATAATAAATATTGAAGTAGCACTGTCATTTCCTAGCCGATGTGCTTCTTTCAATGGATTTAATGATACCATTGACGGAAACATAGTTACAATAAAGGCCAAACCTGTAGAACTTTGCAGAACCGATAACACCTGTGCTACAATCATTTTGACCATTGTTGATTATGAGTTCATTGCTACTGAACCAGGTATATACACTTTGAACTTCATAGATTCTGATGATATAAGTACAGTAAAGGTCACAATTGAGTAAAGGTTTAAACTTTGCCAATATGAGGAGAAAATTAATAGTAATAATACTTTTTAGGGAAGGCTACATCAGGAAACAGTAGTAGAAGTTATTAAAGAAGAATAATACATTGATTTTCCACTCGACATCAAGTGATTTATATCTAAGCGTAAATAATTGAAATGATTCAAAAACGGAATAAAGTGATGCATTTATGTAGCTCTTAGTATTTGTCTCTATGTCAAGATAAATTTCTGTTTTTTTAATGGGTTGTGACTCGAAAGTGGTCCTGGCCAGACTTTTTTTCTCACAATAAATTTATAGTTCTTATTGAATAAGTAAGATGCGAGCGAAACTTTGTTTCGTGCTGCAAGCCCCAAAGCTTACCAAACTTCATCCTATCTTCTTGCGAGGTAAATCATAGTTCTTGTCCTAGAACTTTCTTCAAACTTTCTAAATCATTCTTATTAATATCCAGTTTAAAGTATGCTTTACCAAATCTTGGTTTTTCTTGCTTCACTTTATTAAGTAGTTTCAATACTTTGTTTCGCTCCTTTTTCCAGTTTTCTTTGAGGATATAGTTGTCGTATTGGGTAATCCTATCTTTTTTTAAAGACTGTTCAAACATTCTCTTTTCAAACTCCAAACTCTCCTTTCTGTCCCTTTCTTCATTCTCTGCATATTCAAACAATTTCTTGAGCTTATCATGGGTCGGTCTTAATTGTTCCTGCTCCATTCTTCGTAGTAGTTCTTCTATATAATCTAAGCGTTTATTTAGTCGATGCTCAAATCCCATATGTTTCATTAGATATTTATTCTTTGGTGAGATATTTGCCCCCTCAAAAAAGTCCATCATGAGCTCCAAGGTAAGTGTATGCGATTTTGAAATCTTCTTTGAAAACTCCCGATATCTTCCAGCGGTAATCCGACTGATGCTTATCGCCGAAAATTCACTTTTATTCTTCTTTTCCTGTTCCATTACAGTAATTTTTTTGAGGTTTGATAGGGTTTGACAATTCTTTTTCTTGTTTTTGCGACAAAAATAATTTTGATGCTATTTTCAATTAATTGAAAATCAATGGTTTGAACAACGTAACATCGCTTTAGCGTGTTACCCTCTTGCTTTACAAAACCCCTCCTCTCAGTCAGGATTTTGAAACCTTTTTCTCATAGGATTCGAACCCAAAATTTGGATTCGAACCCAAAAAGCCGTCTTCGAACCTCGCTTCCAATCCGCTCATTTCCTCACTGATTTTTTCATCCAGTACACGCGCATAAATTTGTGTGGTCCCTAAATTACTATGTCCTAACATTTTTGAAACCGTCTCTATCGGCACTCCATTTAGTAAAGTCACAGTAGTAGCAAACGTATGTCTCGCCATATGGAAGGTTAGGTTTTTGTTTATACCACATGCATCTGCCACTTCCTTCAGGTAACTATTTAATTTCTGATTGGAAATTTTCGGAAAAAGGTTACCACCCTTACGTTTCGGATGATTCTGATATTGTTTGACAAGCGGCATCGTAGGGCCAATCAAAGGAAGTTTGAAGGTATTTTTAGTTTTAAGCCTTTTGGTACTTATCCAGTACTTCCCATCAATACCAATAACGATATTATTATCAGTCAAATTCATTATGTCGCAATAGGCAATCCCAGTGTAGCAGCTAAAAATAAACAAGTCTTTCACAATTCTAAGTCGCTCGATTTTCGTACGATACTCTTGAATGTCTTGAAGCTCCTTTAAGGTTAAAAACTCCCGTTCTTTTTTCTCCATTCTTACCTTGAATTTTTGAAAAGGGTTTCGTTCTATCCAATCATTATTGACCGCCATCGTAGTCATTTTTCGCAAACGCTGAATATGCTTCATTGCCCCATTATTGGAAAGCTTTCCATGATAGTGAACTGGATGTAATTTGCGCAGAAATGTTTCAAATCCTACGATGAATCGATGGTCAAGCAAGCACAATTTATAATCTTCGCTCCTGTAGTGCTTCTTTATGTATCTGAGAAGATATTTTTGGGTGGTCTTGTAGTGACTGATAGTCGCTTTACTCAAAAGGTGGGCACCATGAGTATTATGGTATTCAAAGAGTGCCATCAAGGTCATTTGGCTCTCATCTTCGCCAAAATATTTGGCCTTGACCATCTGTGGTGTGATATGGGGCGTCTGGGAGCGCAACTCTCTATAGCATTGGAAAAGTTCGGATTCTACTTCTTTTAAATATCGATTAATTTCTTGGGATTCTTTGGTACGACCCAATACTTTGGATGCCTTGCTATCCCACATATCTACTGGGATAGTGTACTTCAGGCTTAGGTTTGCTCTACGCGAATCGAGGGTGATTCGAGCATAGATTTTTGCTGTATTGTCATCTCTTCTGGCTGTACTTATCCAGAAACTGATGGAAAATGTTGACCGAGTTCTCATAGGTTTTGTGTTAAATTAAACGAAAATCACCTACGAAAGTCAAATCTTAAATCACTGTAATATAACCAATTACAAGCTTATTCGGTTAACACTTTACAAAGAAATTTTTACTAACCGATTTACAGACCAAAACATCCCATTTTAAACGATATCATATGATAGCCTTAAAAATGCAAAACCTTGCAAATCAATAAGATATGCAAGGTTTTGTTTTTATTTAAACTCTAAAGGTGGGCGCTGAGGGATTCGAACCCCCGACCCCCTCGGTGTAAACGAGGTGCTCTGAACCAACTGAGCTAAGCGCCCCAATCTTTTCCCGATTAGGGTGTGCAAATATAGCACCATTTTTTATTTGGCAAAAAGAATCAACTAAAAATATTAGACAATTTCTGCAACCACAAAAGTACTGCCACCAATATACAAGAAATCGTTTTTCTTAGCCCTACTCTTGGCAAATTGAAAACCTTCTAAAACTGACTTGTAAGCTTCTCCATTTAAATCAAAATCTCTTGCTAATTGTCGTAGTTTTTTTACCTGCAAACCCCTTGGAACGTTGGGACATACAAAATAATACATTGCGTCTTTTGGCAGCATGGATAAAATAACATCAAGTTTTTTATCATTTACAAAACCTACAACCATGTGTAGTTTGTCGAAAGATTGTTGTTTTATCTGATTTAGAACCAAAGCCAACCCCTCTTTATTATGGGCGGTATCACAGATTATTGTGGGCTCTTGCCCCAATTGTTGCCATCTTCCTAATAAACCTGTGTTTTTTACAACACTAAGTAGCCCCTTGGTAATATGCTTTTTTTTGATTTTAAAACCTGTCAGCTCTTTTAAACAAGCCAAAACTCCTTTTACGTTTTTAGTTTGATACTTGCCTAACAAATCTGTAGGATAAACCACAATATCCTTTTGGTCGGCAAAAACAATACTTGATTTTTTCTGTGATGCCAGCATACTGAATATACCTTTTGTCTCAGCCTGAGTTTCGCTAACAACCACCGGAACTCCTTTTTTAATGATTCCTGCCTTCTCTAAAGCAATCTTTTCAAGTGTATCGCCCAAGAGGTGGATATGGTCGAGACCTATATTCGTAATCAACGAAACTTCTGGAACAATAATGTTGGTAGAATCTAAGCGACCCCCAAGGCCCACTTCAATAACGGCAATATCTACTTTCTGTTCGGCAAAATAGTGAAATGCCATTCCTACGGTCATTTCAAAAAAAGAAAGTGCGTGCTCTTCCAAAAAAAACTTATTGATAGCAATGAACCGCTTTACGTTTTTTTTACTGATTTTTTTTCCATTAATCTTTATCCGTTCCCTAAAATCTTTTAGGTGTGGAGAAGTGTATAGACCTACTTTATAACCTGCTTCTTGTAATACAGATGCCAACATATGACAACTAGAACCTTTACCATTAGTTCCCGCAACATGAATAGATTTAAACTTTTTTTCAGGATTATTTAAATGAAGTGCAAAGTTGATACTATTATCGAGCTTATCTTTATAGGCTATTTTACCTTTTTGCTGATACATTGGAAGTTGGGCAAACATCCAATCTAAGGTCTCTTTATACTTCACTACTGCCCCAATTTAAAATTGACTACCACAAAACCGATTTGCTGTGTAGGGGCTTTAGCATCAAGATTCCATTTATGCAGAAATGCAGTTTTTCTTGCAGGTTCGAGTAAACAAGGCGCATTATTAGTGGTACCCTTCACACCAGGTGTCGCTTTGATTACCTTTCCGTTTTTATCTACTACGATACGTACTACAACTCGACCATCTTCATTACATTCTTGTTGCACCTTACCTTTACTTACCAAAGATCTTCCATTAAGACCATAGCCTCCTGTTCCACTTCCGCTGCCAGGGGCTCCATAATAACTCGTGGCATACGGATTACCGGCAGGATTTCCTTTATCACCAGCTTTGTTATCATCGCCCTCACTGCCAGAATCATTTCCATCAGATTTACCAATGCCGCCCATTAAAGCATCCAATTTTTTCTTCTTAGCTTCCTGTTCAGCTAGTTTTCTTTCTTCTGCTTCTCTTTTTTCACGTGCAACACGAGCAGCTTCAGCTTTTTTTCTTTCAGCGGCCTCATCAGCTTTACGTTTAGCTTCTCGCTGCTGCTTAATTTTTATGGATTCCTCACTCTCTTGCGTTATGAGTTTTTCTGTTGGAGACTCTTTTTCTACAACTTCTTCTTCAACAGGCTGTTGCTCCACAACTTCTTGGATTTTTTCCTGAACCTGCTCAGGTACATTCGGTGTTTCGGGAATATCCAAAGGTTCTGACCTTATCTTCTCTTTTGGCTGAACTTTTCCGCTACCAAAATCCATTGTACCAAAATTTATGGCAATTCCGCTTTCTTCAGGTGGGTCTAAATAGGTAAGCCCTATGTAAAATAATAGCAGCAAAAGAACACTCAATAAAAGTGTAGTAAGTGTAAATGATTTTTTCTTGTGTCTCGTGTCTAAAAGTGGCATTATTTTGGCCGCACGGCCAGAATCACCTTATAGTTATTCTTGTTGGCAATGTCCATCACGTTAACAGCCTCTTTAATGGCTACGCTTTGTTCTGCCCTTAGGATAATCGTGGGTTTCTCTTGACCTTTTAGTGCTTTTTTTAATTCAATTTCAATGTACTCTCCGTTAATCTGTTCATTATTAACGTAATATTTCAAATCCTTATCAATAGTGACCGAAACATTCTGTGTGTTCGTAGACTTTCCTTTGGCTTTTGGCAAAAGTAAATCTAAGGCATTAGGCGCATTAGATGTCAGCATAAAAAACACCAATAACAAGAAAACAATATCTGTCATTGAAGACATGCTGAACTCTGGACTAACCTTATTTCTTCCTTTTAACTTCATTATAAAATTATATAGGCTCGTTAAGTAAATCCAAAAACTCTACTGCGTTGGCCTCCATCTTGTGCACTACTTTGTCGGTTCTGTTTACCAAGTGGTTATATCCTATATAGGCAATAATTCCTACCACTAATCCAGCTACCGTTGTCGTCATCGCAGTATAGATACCTGATGCCAAAGAGCCCATTTCTGCCTGGCCACCACTACTTGCCATTTCATGAAATGCCAAAATCATACCAATTACCGTTCCTAAAAAACCAATCATTGGGGCAGCTCCGGCCACAGTGGCCAAAATACTTACATTCTTTTCTAATTTATAGACCTCAAGAGTACCCGCATTTTCAATGGCGGTATTGATATCATCTAAAGGTTTACCTATACGTGAAACGCCTTTTTCCGTTAAACGAGCTACAGGAGAATCTGTCTGCGCACATAACAATTTTGCTGCTTCAAGTTTACCGTTCATGACATGGTCACGAATTTGATTCATAAAGTTTTTATCAATTTTAGAAGCTGCTTTTATCGCAAAAATTCGCTCAAAATAAATGTATAGTGCTACAAAAAGTAATATGAAAAGCACTGAAATAATAACGATACTACCTGTACCGCCATTAACGATTAAATCAATTACTGAAAGTGTTTTTTCTTCAGAAATAGATGCCATAGTTTCTGCACCGTCTTCCAAATCTTGAAATAGTATCATAAAGTATCCCCAATTTTAGTTGCAATAATAACGCAGTTTTGGGAATAAAATTATGCTAAAGAACAAAATCACGCAAAGCAATAAATACTATTCCCCCTGCAACAAAGCCTATAAAGGCCAACCAGGCGATTTTCTTTAGATACCAGAAGAAATCTATTTTCTCCATACCCATCGCAACTACACCTGCAGCAGAGCCTATAATTAGCATACTACCACCTGTACCCGCAGAATAGGCAATAAAGTGCCATAATGGATGGTCTGGACCCTCTGAAAACATGCCCATACTTGCCGCTACCAATGGAACGTTATCGATTACCGCAGAGCCAACACCAAGTAACATTACTACGATATCCCTTTGTGGTATGGCTTCATTCAAACTTTCGGCATAATTAAATAGAATACCTAAAGATTCTAAGGCAGCAACAGCAAGTAAGATTCCTAAAAAGAACAATATACTGGGCAATTCAATTTTGGTCAATGCAGAATGTACTGGGCTATGATGAGAGGCTTCATGATGATCCTCGTCCATAGCCGAACTAATACTAAACTTGGCATTACTATAAATTTCGGCAAAGGTAGCTACCACGGCCAGTGAAAGCATCATGCCCACATATGGTGGTAAATGCGTAATTGTTTTAAAGAATGGAACAAAAACGATAGCTCCTAATCCTAAATACAGCATAGTAGATCCATATTTTGATTTTGAACCTTCTTGCTTCTCCTCAATATCTACCTGACCTCTAAAAGCTTTAAATCTGCTTGCAACCAAGGTTGGCACAATCATACAAACTATTGAAGGCAACAGCACATGTAAAACTAATGAGCCAGCTTCAACCTTGCCCGCTATCCACAACATAGTAGTAGTTACATCACCAATCGGAGACCAGGCCCCACCTGCGTTGGCATTAATTATTATTAGACCTGCAAACCATAATCTAGTTTCACGATCTTTAATTACTTTCTGTAGGATGGTTATTAAAACAATTGTGGCCGTAAGGTTATCAATGATAGCCGATAAAATAAAGGCTAGAATGGAAAAAATCCATAGGAGCTTGCGCTTGCTGCGCGTTTTAATGTATCCTTTTATGGTAGCGAAGCCATCGAAGTAATCAATAATCTCTACTATGGTCATTGCACCGAGTAAAAACACCAGTATTTCAGCGGTTTTACCAAGATGATGCAGTAGTATTTCATCTATATGTGTGGGCTCCAACTCTTTGAGCTGGGCATTTACCTCAAAAACATCTAAATGGGCCAAAGCAATGATAGCCCACAGAATCGCCATCATTGCTAGTGCGGGAATAAGTTTGTCAATTTTTAGATTATGCTCTAATGTTATGGCTAAATAACCCGCAAGAAATATGATTATAATTATGGTTTCCATTTTCAGTTGGTTTTAAAAATGATTTCGTAAGATTATAAATAATTAGGTGATGTCCTAAAGATATTTAAACTAAGATGATTTTCATCATCTTATTAGGTACTAATATAAGGATTGATAAAAAAGCCTCCCAAGACAGGGCTATTTTTTTTGAAAATTCAATTATTCTTGTATTTCAGCTAAAATCTCTGAAAAATCAACAGGCAAGCCATATATTTGCACTATATTTTTATTTATTTCACAATAGTATGGACTTTACCCTTTCAGAAGAGCAATTAATGATTCAACAAGCTGCAAGAGACTTTGCACAAAACGAATTATTACCAGGTATTATTGAGCGAGATGATGCTCAGAAATTTCCAGCGGAACAGGTTAAAAAAATGGGGGAACTTGGTTTCCTTGGTATGATGGTTGATTCTAAATACGGTGGTAGCGGGCTAGACACATTATCTTACGTTATTGCTATGGAAGAACTCTCGAAAATAGATGCCTCGGCATCCGTTATCGTTTCGGTAAACAATTCTTTAGTATGCTGGGGTCTAGAAACCTTCGGAAATGAAGAACAAAAAGAAAAATATTTAACGCGCTTGGCATCGGGGGAAATTATTGGTGCCTTCTGCCTTTCAGAACCTGAGGCCGGTAGTGATGCTACTTCACAAAAAACCACAGCAATTGATAAAGGCGACCATTATATCTTAAACGGAACAAAAAACTGGATAACCAACGGAAACTCTGCCGAAGTCTATCTGGTTATTGCCCAAACAGATGCTGATAAAGGACACAAAGGAATCAACGCCTTAATAGTTGAAAAAGGCGCGGAAGGATTTGAAATAGGTCCTAAAGAGAACAAATTAGGCATTAGAGGTAGTGATACACATTCTTTATTATTTAACGACGTTAAAGTACCGAAAGAGAATAGAATGGGAGAAGATGGTTTTGGTTTCAAATTTGCAATGAAAACCTTGGCTGGCGGAAGAATTGGTATTGCGGCTCAAGCATTGGGTATTGCCGCCGGAGCATATGAGTTGGCTTTAAAATATTCAAAAGAACGCAAAGCTTTCGGGACTGAAATCTCTAATCATCAGGCAATCGCTTTTAAATTGGCCGATATGCACACCAAAATTCAAGCTGCCCGTCATTTGGTCTACAAAGCTGCTTGGGATAAAGACAACGGTAATGATTATACTTTATCTGGGGCAATGGCCAAATTGTACGCTGCAGAAACAGCAATGGAAGTAGCAACGGAAGCCGTACAAATTCATGGGGGTAACGGCTTTGTAAAAGATTATCACGTTGAACGCATGATGAGAGATGCTAAAATCACCCAGATTTATGAAGGCACCTCAGAAATACAAAAAATAGTAATCTCTAGGAGCATTCTAAGAGATTAAGAATTTATAACGATATTTTTATTTTAAACACCCCTATATAATTTAGGGGTGCTTGTTTTTATTTCTATTTTGTAGCGACTAAGTCGTACAAATAATCGACCAAACCCCTGTTCAATTCGCTTTACGCCTTAAAAACGTCCATTTTTTGTTGTCAACCTAGAAAATAATAGTCTAAAATTTGCAATTTGATAATTTGAAAGGTGCTTAATTTACATATTGCATATTTTTTAACACTTTTTTATATCTACTGATTTTTTTCTTGCATTTAAATTAAATCTTAATTAATAATTCAATGCTTATGATATTTTTGAAGAAATACCATAATCATGAAGCTAGAAAAACAAGGATTATATCTTCCCGAATTTGAACACGACAATTGTGGCGCAGGGTTCATTTGCAGTTTAAAAGGAAAAAAATCCAATGATATTATCCATAAAGCCTTGGAAATACTTGTTAAGCTTGAGCACCGAGGCGCTGTAAGCTCTGATGGTAAAACCGGAGATGGCGCAGGTATTTTAATTGACATTCCGCACGATTTCTTTGTGGAGGAATGTGAATTTGAACTTCCTAAAGCAGGAGAATATGCCGTGAGTAATGTTTTTCTTCCTCAAAAAGAAAATCAAAGAACATTCTGTATTTCTGTATTTGAAGAAAATATAAAAAAGCAAGGCCTTCAATTATTAGGGTGGCGCGATGTGCCTGTAAACAGAGCTATTCCCGGCAGAATTGCTACGGAAACAGAGCCTTTTGTAAAACAAGTGTTTATTGAAAAGCAAAATGAATTAGATGATTTTCAATTCAATTTAAAACTATTTATAGCAAGAAAAATCACGGAGCACACTATAATCTCATCTAAATTATCTCAAAGTCAGTTTTTCTACCTACCGAGCCTATCGACAAAAATTATCATTTTTAAAGGGCTTTTGATTCCTGAGGATATCAGTAGATATTATAAAGACTTGCAAGACCCAAGAGTTGTAACAAGGCTGGCTTTAGTACATCAACGTTTTTCTACAAACACTTTTCCTACCTGGGATCTGGCACAACCTTTCCGCTACATGTGCCATAATGGCGAAATAAACACATTACGCGGCAATGTTGCACGCATGAAGTCTCGTGAAGAATTGATGCAAAGCGATTGGTTCGGTGAAGACATCAAAAACATTTTACCTGTCGTGCTGCCGTTAAAATCAGATTCCGCCAGTATGGATATGGTCGTTGAACTGCTCTTAATGACAGGAAGATCACTTCCAGAAGTTATGATGATGTTGGTACCGGAAGCTTGGGAAAAGAATACAGAAATGTCAGAGGCCAAAAGGGCCTTCTATGAATACAATTCTTGTTTAATGGAGCCATGGGATGGCCCTGCCTCAATACCTTTTACAGATGGAAACTATATAGGCGCTGTGCTAGACAGAAACGGACTTCGCCCCTCAAGGTATACCGTAACTAAAAAGGGTTATGTAATCATGTCTTCCGAAACGGGTGTGGTAGATTTACAGCCCGAAGATGTTGAACTTCACGGTCGTTTAGAACCCGGAAAAATGTTTTTAGTGAACATGGAGGAAGGCCGCATCATAAACGATGAAGAGGTCAAAGAAACCATTGCCAAAAAACATCCCTATAAAAAATGGCTAAAGAATAATTTGGTTCATTTAAAGGATATTCCCTATAACGACTGCCCTGTTTTCTTTGGTGAATTTCCTTTGGAAACTAGACGTTCCGCTTTTGGGTACACCCAAGAAGATATCAATACCATTATTATGCCTATGGCAAAAAATGGAAAAGAACCGATTGGTTCTATGGGCTCAGATACACCTATTGCGGTACTTTCTGAGCGTCCACAATTAATTTACAATTACTTTAAGCAATTATTTGCCCAAGTAACAAATCCGCCTCTTGACGGAATTCGAGAAGAATTGATTACAGATATTAGCCTAACCCTAGGGAGCGACCATAATATATTCGACTTTACCGAAAAACACTGCAGAAAGCTAAAAATTCAAAATCCGGTAATATCAAAAGAGGATTTGGATAAAATAAAAAATTACGATTCGAACCCAGACTATAAAGTAGTATCAATACCTATTTTATACGAAGTCAATAAAGGTCATAATGGTCTAGAAGAAGCCTTGGATGGTATTTTGAAAAAGGCGATGAACGCCATTGATGATGGTGCAAATATTATCATTTTATCCGATAGAATGGTAAGTAGCGAAATGGCCGCCATACCTGCATTGTTAGCCTGTTCTTTTGTAAACAGCGGATTGGGCAGAAATGGTAAAAGGTCTAAACTTAGCATCATAGTAGAATCCGCAGAGCCAAGAGAAGTACATCACTTCGCCTTACTATTCGGCTATGGGGCGAGTGCAATCAACCCATACTTGGTAAATGAAATAATAGGGCAACAGCTAGAAGAAAATGGTAGCGACGAGTATACCCTTCAAGAAGCTATAGAAAATTACAACAAGGCAGTTGGCAAGGGCATTCTTAAAGTAATGAACAAGATTGGCATCTCCACTCTAAACTCTTATCGAGGTTCTAGACTTTTCGAATGTATAGGGATAAATACCAAAGTTGTAGAAAAGTATTTCCCCAATACTCCAACGCGTATTCAAGGCATTGGTTTATATGAAATTGAAAAAGAGATAGCAAAGCGCCATGCAAAAGCCTTTAATACCAAAAAAGTAGCAGCTGATTTAGAATTAGAGATTGGTGGTGAATACAGATGGAGAAGAGATGGCGAAAAACATATGTTCAATCCCCTTAGCATCGCTAAACTTCAAAAGGCTGTTCGTAACAACGAACCGAATACCTATAAAGAATATTCAGATTTGGTAAATGAGCAATCAAAAAATCTGATGACCATTCGTGGTTTGTTCGAATTTTCAAACTACGATCCCGTGCCAATTGAAGAGGTGGAGCCATGGACTGAAATTGTCAAACGTTTTAAGACGGGAGCGATGTCTTACGGCAGTATCAGCAAAGAAGCCCATGAAAATTTGGCAATCGCAATGAATCGTATTGGCGGAAAAAGCAATTCTGGTGAAGGCGGGGAAGATGCAGAGCGATTTTATAAAAATCAATCTGGTGATTGGAAAAACAGCGCCATAAAACAAGTAGCTTCCGGAAGGTTTGGAGTAACTTCAAACTACTTGACCAATGCCAAAGAAATTCAAATAAAAATGGCTCAGGGTGCAAAGCCCGGCGAAGGAGGGCAATTACCAGGGCCAAAAGTAAACCCTGCTATTGCCAAAACAAGAAACTCTACCCCTTATGTAGGTCTCATATCACCACCGCCACATCATGACATTTATTCAATTGAAGATTTATCACAGCTAATTTTCGATTTAAAATCCGCAAATAGAGAGGCAAGAATAAATGTCAAACTTGTTTCCGAGGTTGGCGTAGGAACTGTAGCCGCCGGCGTTGCAAAAGCCAAAGCTGATGTTATACTAGTTTCCGGTTTTGATGGCGGAACAGGGGCCTCACCGCTTACCTCATTAAAACATGCTGGTTTACCATGGGAACTTGGTATTGCTGAAGCACAGCAAACCTTGGTTATGAACGATCTAAGAAACCGAATTGTTCTAGAATGTGATGGACAGTTAAAAACAGGCCGTGATGTAGCTATTGCCTGTTTATTGGGCGCTGAAGAATTTGGATTTGCCACCGCTCCTTTAGTAGCTTCTGGTTGTGTTATGATGCGTGTTTGCCATCTAAATACCTGCCCAGTAGGTATAGCTACGCAAAACCCTGAATTGCGCAAAAAATTTAAGGGAAAACCAGAGCATGTTGTCAACTATATGTACTTCATTGCTCAAGAACTTCGTGAAATTATGGCTAAGCTAGGCTTTAGAACCGTTAACGAGATGGTAGGCCAAGTACAGAAGTTAGATAGAAAAAAAGCTATAAACCATTACAAGGCTTCAGGTATAGATTTGACCCCAATTTTGCATCAAGTGGATGTTCCTGCGGGAACGAAATTTTATAATACCCAAAAGCAGCAACACAATGTTGATAAGTCTATAGAGTTTGATATAATAGAAAAAGCTAATCCTTCTTTGTTTAGAAAAGAAAAACTGACCTTAGATTTTCCTATTAAAAATACAGACAGAGCTATCGGTGCAATTCTTAGCAATGAAATATCAAAAGTTTATGGTGCCCAAGGGCTTCCAATAAATACCCTCAAAATAAATTTCACAGGTTCCGCTGGGCAGAGTTTTGGTGCATTTGCCACCAGAGGTCTTACATTAATCGTGAATGGAAATACTAATGATTACTTAGGAAAAGGATTATCAGGCGCTAAACTTGTTATAAAAGTGCCCGAAAAATCGACAATTACCCCAGAAGACAACGTTATCACCGGTAATGTGACCCTCTACGGCGCAACTGCTGGCAGGGCATATATCAATGGTAAAGCAGGTGAACGTTTTTGTGTTAGAAATTCTGGAGCAAAAGCAGTTGTTGAAGGCATTGGTGATCATGGTTGTGAATATATGACAGGTGGCGTAGCCGTTATTTTAGGAGAAGTAGGAAGAAACTTTGGGGCCGGTATGAGCGGAGGAATTGCTTACATTTTTGATAAAAACAAAACGTTTAGAAAGCAATGTAATTCTGAAGACCTCAATTTGTTGGGTGTCGAAGAAGACAACGATATAAAGCAGTTGAAAGATTTAATTGAAAGCCACTATAACTCAACATTAAGCCCATTAGCACAACGTATTTTAGAAAACTGGGAAGACTGCTTACCTAAGTTCATTAAGGTATTACCTGAAGAATACAGACAGGCCTTAATACGATTAGAGAATGAAAAAATGGAAACCATATAATTAGATAGCATGGGAAAGACGACCGGATTTATGGAATATGAGCGCAAAGATGAATCTTATGCTCCAGTTAAAGATAGGGTAAAACATTACAAAGAATTCACGAAACCGCTTAAAGAAAGTGAACTCAAAAACCAAGGTGCCCGTTGTATGGACTGCGGAATTCCGTTCTGTCATAGTGGCTGTCCACTTGGTAATTTAATCCCCGACTTTAATGATGCTGTTTACAAGGGTAAATGGGAGAAAGCAACAGAGATTCTACATGCCACGAACAATTTCCCTGAATTTACGGGAAGGCTGTGCCCTGCTCCTTGCGAAGAAGCTTGCGTTCTTGGCATCAATGAAGATCCTGTATCCATAGAAAATATTGAAAAGAATATTGTTGAAACGGCTTTTAAAAACAACTGGATAAAACCTAATCCACCACTAAAAAGAACTGACAAAACAGTTGCGGTTATCGGTTCTGGCCCAGCAGGCTTGGCAGCAGCTCAACAGTTAAATCGTGCAGGGCATACGGTAACAGTTTATGAAAGAGATGAAAAGATTGGAGGATTGCTTCGTTTTGGTATTCCTGATTTTAAGATGGAAAAAAATGTTATAGACCGGAGATTGAAAATACTTATAGAAGAAGGTATTCTATTTAAAACAGGAGTTCATATTGGCGTTGATATTAAAGCTCAAGAATTGAAAACTAAGTTCGATGCTATTGTGCTCTGTGGTGGAGCTACAATTCGAAGAAGTCTTCCTATTCCCGGGGCTGATTTAAAAGGAGTCGTTCAAGCAATGGATTTTCTGCCCCAAAATAATAGAAGAGTTGCCAAAACGAAAAACTTAGGGGAAGCCATTTTAGCAACAGGTAAAGATGTTGTTGTTATTGGTGGGGGAGACACAGGTTCTGATTGTATTGGAACCTCTATTAGGCAGGGAGCTAAATCTGTATCGAATTTTGAAATTATGCCTATGGCTACTACCGAACGCCCCGAAAATCATCCATGGCCCTTTTGGCCAATGCGTTTACGCACGAGTTCTTCACACAAAGAAGGAGCAGAACGTTTTTTTAGTATTTCAACTAAAAAATTTATTGGCGATAAGAATGGAAACTTAAAGAGTCTCGTCACCTCAGAGGTAGAATGGGAATTAAAGCCTGGGCAGAGACCCATTCTAAAAGAAATCGCAGGAACTGAAAAAGAATGGAAATGTGAACTGGCCTTATTGGCTTTAGGATTCACGGGTTCTGAAACAACCTTGGCTGATCAATTTGGTCTAGAATTAGATGCCAGAACAAACATTAAAGCTTCTGAGCAAGATTATAAAACTAACATTCCTGGTGTTTTTGTTGCCGGAGATCAAAGAAGAGGGCAATCACTAATTGTCTGGGCCATTTCAGAAGGAAGACAAGCTGCCCATCATATAGATGCTTATTTAATGGGAAAATCTGATTTACCACTTAAAGGAGAAGGCGATTTACCAAGAGTTTAACTTCTTGACATTATTATATTTAATCAGAAAAGGCAGGTAAAACCTGCCTTTTCCATCTTCTTTATTCGGTGTTGTCCTTATTGCATAAAAAAAGCCCCTTCATTTGACTGAAGGGGCTTCAAAGAAGGCGGCGACCTACTCTCCCACTTGGTGTAGCAGTACCATCGGCGCAAACGGGCTTAACTTCCCTGTTCGGGATGGGAAGGGGTGAACC